>JAFGEZ010000002.1 GCA_016931295.1 Candidatus Krumholzibacteriota bacterium | reverse complement strand
CGTCTCCCGCTGGCGGCGGCTCGCCAGGGAGGCGATCCCCGTGCCCGCCGCCGTCGAGTTCGACAACGATCTCTCGGCGAGCGACACGGTGGTCGACGTGACGGCGCAGGACCGCCCGGGGCTCCTCTACCGCATCACGCGCGTGTTCGGGGAGGAGGGGCTCGACATCCGGACGGCGCTCGTCGCCACGCAGGGCGTCACGGCGGCGGATTCCTTCTACGTCCGGGACGCCGCGGGAGGCAAGTTCGCCGACGCCGCCGCGATGAAGCGGGTGCGGCGACGGCTCGTCGACGCGCTCGCCTCCTCCTGACCCGCCTGAATCTCAGAAGAGCATGGTGAAGGTCGTCTGCTCGCCGGGGCGCGACTCGACGGTGAGCTCGCCGCGGTGCAGCCGCATGATCTGCCGCGAGAGGCTCAGGCCGATCCCCGAGCCGTCCTTCCTCGTGCTGAAGAAGGGCACGAAGATCCGCTCGACGAGGTCGGGTCCGATCCCCGGTCCGTTGTCGGTGACCTGGATGTAGACGTGGCCGCGCTCGTTCTTCGCCGCCGCGATCTCCACGCGCGGGTCGGGGCGGCCGGCGATCGCCTGGACGGCGTTCAGGGCGAGGTTGATCAGCACCTGCTCGACGAGGCGCTGGTCGGCGGTGAGCTCGAGTGTCTCTGGCTTGACCGAGCGGCGGCACGAGATCCGTCCGTCTCCCGCCCCCCGCACGACGAGCGTCTCCACGCGCTCGACGAGCCCGGCGACCGGGAAGGCGTGGAACTCGGGCTTGGGGATGTGCGTGAGGTTGCGGTAGGCGTCGACGAACTGGAGCAGCCCGCGGCTCCGGTGGCGGATCGTTTTCAGGGCGTCGCGGATGTCGCCGGCGTCGTCGCCGGCCGCCGCGGCGAGGCGCCCGTCGTCGGCGGCGAGGAAGCCTTCCAGGGTGGAGGCGAGCGACTCGATCGGCGTGATCGAGTTCTTGATCTCGTGCGTGAAGACGCGGACGAGGTTCTGCCAGGCCGCCATCTCGCGCTCGTCGAGCTCCGGGCTGATGTTCTGGAAGGAGGCGAGGGTGACGACCCGCCGCCGCATCCTGAGCCGCGTGAGGAAGACGGAGATCTGGAGCATGCGGCCGCCGATCGTCGCCGTGACGAGATCGCGTTCCCCCGGGCGCAGCGCCTCGAGGCGAGCGCGGAGCGGCGGGGAGATCCGCGCGAGATCGTCGATGGAGGCGAGGCGGGGCACGTCGAAAAGCCGCTTCGCCGCGGTGTTGACGAGCTCGATCGTCCCGTCGTCGCGCCATGCGACGAGGCCGATCCCCACGTGCTGGACGACGGAGTTGAGGTAGCGGGCCTGCTCCTCTCGCTGGAGGCTGATCTCGCGGAAGCGAGCGATCACCGCGGTGAAGGCGGCGCGGAGCTCGTCGAAGGAGGGGCCGCCCGGGCCCCGCTCGAAGCCGATCGAGAAATCGGAGAACTCGATCGACTCGAGAAACCGCGCGAGATCGCGGTTGGTCCGCTCGATTGACGCGACGAGCGACCAGGCCTGGAGCACGAGGACGAGCGCGGCGAGGGCCGTGGTGGCCGGCAGCGAGGCGCGGAGGAGCAGGAAGAGGAGAAGGCCGGCGTTGAAACACAGGAGCGCGATCCGCACGAGCATGCGCAGCCGGAAATCCCTAGAGGTCATATCGCTCCAGCCTGCGATAGAGGGCCGCCCTGCTCAGCCCGAGCTCGCGGGCCACGCGGCTCACGTTGCCGCCGAACCGGGTCATCGCCTTGCGGATGACCGTCTTCTCGATCTCCTCGAGATCGTAGGAGTCGATCGCCAGCCCGTCGCCCTCCCGCTCGGCGGCGGGGAAGAGGAAGTCCCCCGGGCCGAGCGACGACCCGGACCCCATGATGACGGCCCGCTCGACGGCGTGCTGGAGCTCGCGGACGTTCCCCGGCCACCGGTACCGCTGGAGCTTCCGGATCGTCCCCGCGCCGACGTGCAGCTGCGGGCGGCGGTACTTGCGCGCGTAGCCCGCGAGGAAGTGGTCGACGAGGAGCGGGATGTCGTCGGGACGCTCGCGGAGCGGCGGGATCCGGATCTCGACGGTGTTGATCCGGTAGAGGAGGTCCTGGCGGAAGCGGCCCTCGCCGACCATCCGGCCGAGATCCATGTTCGTCGCGCTGATGAGCCGGATGTCGACGTCGCGCGGCGTGTTCGAGCCGACGCGGGTCACGCGGCGGTTCTGGAGGGCCGTGAGGATCTTTGCCTGGAGGTCGAGGGGAAGGTTGCCGATCTCGTCGAGGAAGAGCGTGCCCCCCGAGGCGATCTCGAAGCGGCCCGGCCGGTGCTCGCGCGCGTCGGTGAAGGCGCCCCGCACGTGGCCGAAAAGCTCGCTCTCGAAGAGCGATCCGCTCAAGGCGCCCATGTCCACCTTGACGAAGGCCTCGGCGGCGCGTGGCGAGCGGCGGTGCACGGCGCGGGCGACGAGCTCCTTGCCCGTGCCGTTCTCGCCGGTGACGAGGACGTTCGCGTCGGTCACGGCGACCTTCTCGACGATCTCGAAGACCTGCTGCATCGGCGGGGAGGTGCCGATGAAGTCGTGGAAGGGCTGGTCGAGATCGTCGCTGAGCTGCCGCTGCCGGAAGCGGAGATTGTCCAGCTCCCGCCGCGACTGGCTCAGGCGGAGCGCCGCGTTCACCGTCGCCAAAAGCTTCTCGTTCTGCCACGGCTTGACGATGAAATCGCTCGCGCCCTCCTTGATCGCCCGCACGGCCATGTCGACGTCGGCGTAGGCCGTGATGAGGATCACGCTTGTCGAGGGGTCGATTTCCAGTATACGCTCGAGCCAGTGGAACCCCTCCCGGCCGCTCGTCACGTCGCGGGTGAAGTTCATGTCGAGCAGGACGGCGTCGAAGCGGCCGGCGCGCAGGAGGGCGGGGATCTTCTCGGGATCGCTCTCCCCCTGGACGGACGCCACGTGCTGGCGGAGGAAGAGGCGCGCGGCGAACAGGACGTCCTCGTCGTCGTCGACGATCAGGATCGAGCCGTATCTGCGTGACATCGGGGTCCTTTCGCCGAGTGTCCGTTCCCGGGCGATGATAGCCGATCCGGCCGCGGCCGAACAGGGTTTTTTCCGCCGTCGAGCGGGAAGCCCTGCAGGTTTCGTTCCGGGCCGGGCGCCGGCCGGCGAACAGGCAACTGGATGACAGGCACCCGGTTGCGCGGGCAGCAGTGACGGCGGGGGCGGCCGGTGCGCCGGCGGGTGTCCGCATGCGGACACCTCCTGTCGCGGAGCCGGACACCTCCCCGGGGGGGCATTCGGGCGTATCCGTCTGCCAGGGGGGAAGATAGGCGGCAGGCACGGTCCTTGAACCCGCTGTTCCGCGCGGGGGGCGATCGAAGGAAGGCAATGGACAGGATCATCGAGAAGAACCGCCGGACGCCGGCCCGGATCGCGGCGATCGTCGCGGCCGCGGTCGTTCTCGTCGTCGCCTGGCGACTCGTCGTGTCGACCGGCGGCGACCGGCTCGACGTCCCGCGCGAACGGATCACCGTCTCCACCGTCGAGCGCGGCCCCTTCCAGGAGTACGTCACCGTCCCCGGCACGGTCATCCCGATCCGGACGATCTATCTCGACGCCGTCGAGGGGGGGCGGGTCGATACCGTCTGTCTCGAGGCGGGAGCGATGGTCGCCGCGGGACAGCCGATCATGCGGCTCGCCAACACGGACCTGCTCCTCGACATCATGTACCGCGAGGCCGAGCTCTTCCAGCAGAGCAACAACCTCCGGAACACGCGGCTCGCGATGGCGCAGAACGAGCTGGCCCTCCGCACGGAGCTCCACGAGCTGGACTACCGCATCAAGGAGAGCCGGCGGGGCTACGAGAGCCGGCGCGAGCTGGCGGCGCGCGGGCTCGTGCCGGAGCAGGAGTACGAGTCGGCCCGCGACGAGTACGAGTACCTCGTCGGACGCCGGCTGCTCACCCTCCGGACGCACGCGCAGGACAGCCTCTTCCGCGCCGTCCAGGTGGGCCAGATCGAGGCCTCGCTCGCGCGGATGGAGGCGAATCTCGACGTCGTCAGGAAGAATCTCGACAACCTCGTCATCCGCGCGCCCGTCTCCGGCCATCTCACCTCCCTGAACGCGGCGGCCGGCGAGTCGAAATCGCGGGGAGAGCGGCTCGGCCAGATCGACGTCCTCGACGGCTTCAAGATCCGGCTCGCCGTCGAGGAATACTACATCCAGCGGGTGGACATCGCCCGGCGGGGCGCCGTCGACATCGGCGGCGAGCGGTTCGGCCTGCTCGTGCAGAAGGTCTATCCCGAGGTCGTCGACGGGAGATTCGAGGTGGACATGACCTTCGAGGGGGCCGAGCCCCCGGCGATCAGGCGCGGGCAGACGGTGCGCGTGCGGATCGAGCTCGGCGACGTCTCCGAAGCGGTCCTCCTCCCCCGGGGGAGCTTCAGCCAGAAGACCGGCGGCCGCTGGGTGTTCCTCCTCGACGAGAACAACGCCTCGGCGAAACGGCGGTTCGTCACGCTCGGGATGCAGAATCCCGACTTCTACGAGGTGATCGCGGGGCTCGAGCCGGGCGACCGCGTCGTCACCTCGGCCTACGATGCCTTCGGGGACGCCGACGTCCTCGTCCTGCGGAACTGAGCGGGTCGCCCGCGGGCGGCCACCGGGTGTGCACGGCGGAGAGAGGAGAGAGGGACGCGATGATCAGGACAGAGCATCTCGAGAAGGTCTTCAGGACGGAGGAGGTCGAGACGACCGCCCTCAACGATGTCGGCATCGAGATCGAGGAGGGGGAGTTCGTGGCGGTCATGGGGCCGTCCGGCTGCGGCAAATCCACTCTCCTCAACGTCCTCGGCCTGCTCGACAGCCCGACCGCCGGCAGGTACTTCCTCTTCGGCGAGGAGGTCTCGAACCTGTCGGAGCGGCAGCGGGCCGCGGTGAGAAAGCACAACATCGGGTTCGTCTTCCAGAGCTTCAACCTGATCGACGAGCTGACGATCTTCGAGAACGTCGAGCTGCCGCTCCTCTATCTCGGCGTCGGCGCGCGGGAGCGGCGGGGGCGGGTCGAGGAAGTGATGGCCCGGCTCGAGATCATGCCGCGGCGCAATCATTTTCCCCAGCAGCTCTCCGGCGGCCAGCAGCAGCGGGCCGCGCTCGCCCGCGCGGTCATCGCCCGGCCGCGGCTCATCCTCGCGGACGAGCCGACGGGCAATCTCGATTCGTCGCACGGAGACGAGGTGATGAGTCTGCTCGCCGGGCTCAACGAGGACGGCACCACGATCGTCATGGTGACGCATTCGCCGACGTATGCCGAGTACGCGCGGCGGGTCGTCCACCTGATCGACGGCGCGGTGGTGACGGAGAACATCGCGGGCACGCCGCTCGCGTGAGCGACCGCCGCGCGGGCGGCGGGAAGGGACGGACGTCATGCCGGAAAAGCCGCTCATCCGGATGCGGGGCATCGAGAAAAGCCACCGTCACGGTCCGCTCACCGCCTGGGTGCTGCGCGGCATCGACCTCGACGTCGATCGCGGCGAGTTCGTGACGATCATGGGCCCCTCCGGCGCCGGCAAGACGACGCTCCTCAACATCATCGGCATGCTCGACTCGCCCACCGGCGGCGAGTACCGGTTTCTCGGCGAGCCGATCCAGGATCTCGGCGCGAGGGAACGCGCCGACCTCTACCGGGCGCACGTCGGATTCATCTTCCAGAGCTACCATCTCATCGACGACCTCACCGTCCGCGAAAACATCGAGATGCCCCTGCTCTACATGAAGACGCCGAAAACGGAGCGCGAAAAGCGGGTCCGGGACATGCTCG
The DNA here is from genome assembly GCA_016931295.1 of Candidatus Krumholzibacteriota bacterium. Taxonomy (NCBI): domain Bacteria; phylum Candidatus Krumholzibacteriota; species Candidatus Krumholzibacteriota bacterium. The sequence goes on along the minus strand of JAFGEZ010000002.1, from coordinate 49,424 downwards.
CACGATTCGGCCTCGCCGGCAGGGAGAGCCTCTGCCCGGGCCAGCTCTCCGGCGGCCAGCAGCAGCGCGCCGGCGTGGCGCGCGCCGTCGTGGCCGATCCCGACCTCCTCCTCGCCGACGAGCCGACGGGCAACCTCCACACGGAGGAGAGCGAGGAGATCATGGAGCTCTTCGCCAAGCTCAACCGGGGAGGGACGACCATCGTCCAGGCGACGCACTCGGAGAAGAACGCCTCGTACGGGAGCCGCGTCGTCCACCTCAAGGACGGGTGGATCGTCGCAGACGAACAGAACTGACGGACGGCGGTGGGGCGCCGCCGGGGAGGGCCCGGTTCCCGCGGGCCGCGAGCCGGCGGCGGCCTCCATCGCGGGCGGCGCGGGCCTGCGGCGGCTCCGTTTCCACGGGCCGCGGCGACGAGGAGACGCGATGCTGCGACACGATCTCTCCTGTACGCTTCGCGACATCGCGAGGAACCGGCTGTACGCGATCGTCACGGTCGCCGGGCTCGCCGTGGGGATCGCGAGCAGCCTGCTCATCTTCGTCTGGATCGTGGGGGAGTTCTCCTACGACCGCTTCCACGAGAAGGGCGACCACATCCACCGCATCCTCGCCGAGGACGATCGCGACGACACGGCGGCCGTCTACTGGGCCACATCCATTCCGCTGGCTTCCGCCCTGCGCGGCGTGCAGGGCGTCGCCGACGCCACCGCGCTGCGGCCCTTCACCCTCGTCGCCGTGCGGGGCGGCGGCCGGTTCGGCTTCGAGCGGCGATTCGTCTTCACCGACGAGGCCTTTCTCCGCGTCTTCTCCTTCCCCCTCCTGCGCGGCGACCCGGCGACGGCCCTGTCGCGGCGGGATGCCGTGGTGCTCACGGCCTCGGCGGCCGCCCGGTACTTCGGCGACGAGGATCCCGTCGGACGCCTGATCGAGGTGAACGACGGGAACTGGTTCATCGTCACCGGCGTGGCGGCCGATCCGCCAGCGAACTCCAGCATCCGCTTCTCCTTTCTCGCCCGTCTCGAGAACATCCCGTCCTTCTATCCGTTCATGGAGATCGACACGGAATCATGGGACGTCCATTCCGTGATGACCTTCGTCCTCCTCGAGGAGGGGGCCGACCGCGAGGCGGTCGACGCCTCGGTGCGGAACTTCCTCGGCGGGCGCGTCTCCTCGTTCGCGGCCGCCCTCCGGCTGCAGCCCCTCCGCGACGTGCATCTCCGCTCGGCGCGCCTCTCGGGCGTTTCCCTTCCGTGGCGCGGCGATATCCGCTTCGTCGCCCTCTTCGCGGGGATCGGCCTCTTCATCCTCCTGCTCGCCTGCGTGAACGCGGTGAACCTCGCCACGGCCCGCGCCGGCCAGCGCCTCCGCTCGATCGCGCTCCGCAAGGCGGCCGGCGCGGCCGGCGCGGATATCCTCCGGCTCCTTTCGACGGAGGCGGTCGTGCTCACCGTGATCGCCGGCGCCCTCGCAGCGGTGGCGGTGGAGCTTTTCTTGCCCCGATTCGGCCGCATCGCCGGCGTCGAGCCCGCGTTCGACGGGACGGCAGCGCCGTGGTTCGCCCTCCTCGCCGCCACGGCCGTCGCCACGGCCGTCGCCGTCGCCGGCGTGCTCCCCGTCGTCGCGCTGGCCCGCGACGATCCGGCGGCGATCCTCCACGGGCGGACGGTGGCGGGGCGAAGCGGCGCCCGAATGCGGCGGATCCTCGTCGTCGCGCAGTTCGCGATCGCCATCTCCCTGCTCGTCGCAACGGCCACCGTCTCCAGGCAGATCGACTACATCCTCGGCTGCGACCCGGGATTCGACACCGAGCGGCTCTACACCGCGCCGATCGACCGGGGCACGGCCGGGCGATTCGACGACGTGCGCCGCCGGCTTCTCGCCGACCCGGCCGTCGAGGCCGTCGCCGCCGCCTCGAACGATCCGGTCGTCATGTCCCATTACACGACGGGCGCCTTCTCCCTCGAGGGAAGAACCGATCCCCTCCCGGTGCTCATCTCCTACCTGTCGGCGAGCCCCTCCTTCCTCGACCTGATCGGCGTCCAAATCCTGGAGGGCTCGATCTACGGGGCCGATACGGCCGCGGCGGTCGTCAACGAGGAGGGGGCGCGGCGCATGGCGCCGGCGGAGGCGGTCGGGACGCGGTTCGATCTCTTCTGGCCGGGGCGGATCGTGGGGGTCTGCGCCGACTTCCATTTCGAGAGCTTCCACCACCGGATCCGGCCCCTCCTGCTGATGCCCGTTTCCGCACACTACAAGCATCTCTACATCCGGCTCTCCCCGGCGACCGACGCCCTCGACCGCCTGCGCGTTGCCTGGGAGGAGGCGGTCCCGGGAGCCCCCCTCGAGATCAGGCCGGTCGAAGAGGCCCTCGGCGACCGCTACGTCGGGGAACGCCGGCTGCGGCGAGTCTTCGCGTGGTTTTCCGGCCTCGCCGTCTTCCTCTCCTGTCTCGGTCTCTTCGGCCTCGCCTCCTTCACGGCGGAGCGGCGGACGAAGGAGATCGGCATCCGCAAGGCGGTCGGGGCGTCGCGGGCGCGGATCGTCATGATGCTCTCGGCCGAGTTCGCGCGGCTCGTCCTTTTCGCCTCCCTCGTGGCCTGGCCCGTCTCGTGGCTGCTCATGCGCCGCTGGCTCGGCGGCTTCGCGTACGCGACACCGCTGGAGCCGGCTGTCTTCATCGGGGCGAGCGGCCTCGCCGTCCTCGTCGCGATCCTCTCGGTCTGCGCGCAGGCGCTTCGCGCCGCCTCCGTCGAGCCGGCGCGGGCGCTGCGCTGCGAGTGACGGCACTGTCCGTCAGCGGACAGGCGGTGTGCCGTCGCCGGACACGCGCGACCCGCGAAGATATCACCAAGACATTGTATAACAAGGCATTACAAGTGTGGCACGCGTGTTGATAGTCTTCCCGGCGGGTGGTGGGGGCGCGGATCGAAACAAACCGGTCTGCAACTCCCCGGGGGCGGGGCGGCTCGCCCCGCCGGGGCGGAGGAGGTCACGCCGGACAGCGGCGGAAGGGAAGAACGGTGAATTATCCGTGGAACAAAGAGGGGCCGATTCGCATATTACAGACAGGGACCCCATCCCTTCCCCGCCGGCACCCGCCGGAGACGCATTCGGGCGTGGACATTCCGTATTGGACGGTGAGCGCAAGCGCAATGACCCACCTCACCTCCAGCCGCTCGGGCGTCGGCAGGCACTCCCCGGTCGACGCCTCCATCCACGCCCGATTTTTTTATGCCCGCGGCCCGGCTCCCCGGAGCGGGGCGCCGCGGGCCGACGTCCCGATATGGCATGTTTGCGGACCGGGTGCGGCCGAAAATGGGTTGAAGGTGAATGGATGCGCCAGTCCAGGTGATCCGGTGCCCGCCGTCAGCGGCGACGCCCGGAGACCATGAATCCGTGGCCGCGCCCGGCCCCGCGTTTCTCTTCCGCTCCGTAATCTCCCGGCAAACGACCGGCCCGGCGGGCGATGACCCCCGTCACGTCACGCGCGAGAGATAGCGTTCGAAGACGGCCCGGACGTCCGCGCGGGCGCCGTCGAGCCACCGAACGAACGCCGTCCCGCCCGTTCCCGCGAATCGCTCGAGGTAGCCATCCATGAAGGCCTCCCGCCCGGCCAGGGGCGGGTAGGGGATGCCGTGGAGCGCGGCGGCGTGCTGCACGAGCCAGAAGCGGTCGAGCGCGTCGACGAGGATCGTCCGCTCCGCCGCTTCGAGGAGCCCCGCGTCGACGAGGCGGCCGAGCGCCGCGTCGACCGTGCCCGGCGCCGATGCCGGGTCGACGAGGAGGCGCGCTCCCGCGGCGATGAAGTGGATGTCGTAGAGCCCTCCCGGCGCGTGCTTGACGTCGCGCGGGCCGGCGGCGAGCGACTCGAGTCGGCGACGCTCCCCGCGGAAACGGTCGGCGAGGCCGGGCCGGAACCGGTCGATGTCGAGCATGCCGGGGAGGGCGGTGGCGAAGGCCGCCCCGGTCGCCGCCCGGCCGCAGACGAAGCGGCACCGGGTGAAGGCGACCAATTCCCAGAGAGAGGCCCGCCCGGCGAAATAGCGCCGGTACCGCCCGATCGTCTGGACGAGCGGCGCGCCGCCGCCCTCGCCGCGCAGGCGGGCGTCGACCTGGCCGACGCCGGCGCGGGAGGCGAGATCGATGAGTTGCCGGACCGCCACGACTCCCGCCTGCGGGTCGCCGCCGTCGCCGATGACCGGGACGATGTCGAGGTCGCTGCCCGCCCGGACGTCGCAGGCACCGAGCGAGCCGAGCGCGAAGAGCGCGATCCCCGCCTCGTCGCCGCCCGCCTCCCCGAAGAGGGCGCCGAGCGCGGCCTCGACGATCGCCGTCAGCCGCGGGGCGATGCGGCGCCGCCCGGCGCCGGGCGGCGGGGCCTTGCAGTGCAGGAAGAGCGTCGATTCGGCTCGCCAGCGCGCGACCGTCCCGGCGTCGCCGCCGGACGGGGCGGGCGGCGGTCCCGCGCCGGCGGCGAGGCGGTCGAGCAGCTCGATCCGGTTGGCGAGCAGGTCGGAGAGGTCGGTCGAGAGGGCGGCGACGGCGAGGAACAGCCGCAAAAGGTCGCCGCCGCGGCCGAGCAGCTCGAGCGTGGTGCGGACCGCCCCGGTGGCCTTGACGATCCGGACGAGGTTGCGGAGGGTGAGCGACGGGTCGGGGGTGGCGCCGACCGCCTCGAGGACGGCGGGAAGGTGACGGACGGCGGCGGCGAGCGTGCCGGGCCCCTCGAGCCGGGGAAAGTCCCCGTAGACGAGCGAGTCGATGAACCGGCGCGCGCTCTCCCCCTCGGCGATCCCGTAGCGCGAGAGGAGGAGGAGGGCGGCCTCCTCGCCGGGGGGCAGCGAGAGGAGGAGCGGGATCTCCTCCCCGGCGCCCGCGGGGAAGAATCCCTCGAAGATTCCCCGCACCCGCTCGATCGAGCTGCCCAGCGCCGCGCTGAAACCGGCGGGGGCGGGCAACCGGGCGAGCCCGCTGTAGGCGACGCGCCCGCCGAGGCGGGCGAGTTCCTCCCCGCCGGCGGGGAGCCGGTGGGTGCGCGATCCCCTGAAAAGCTGGAGCCGGTGCTCGACCGTCCGGAAGAGCCGGTAGGCGTCAGCGAGCGTATCGTGGACGCCCGGCGCGAGGAGGCCGTGCTCTTCGAGGCGCGCCAGGGCGTCGAGCGTGTTCGTGCCGCGGACGTCGGGGCGGTGCCGGCCGTACACGAGCTGGAGGGCCTGCACGAGGAACTCGATGTCGCGGATGCCGCCGGGCATCCGCTTGATGTCGTCGGTTCGGCGCTCCGGGGAGAGCAGGCGCAGCCCGCGCTCGCGCATCGCCAGGATGTCGCCGAGCGGCACGGGCTCGGCGAGCGGGTTGAAGACGACGCGCTCGCAGTTGCCGAGGAAGGCGGCGCCCGTTTCGCGGTCTCCCGCCGAGACGCGCGCCTTGAGCAGCGCCTGCCGCTCCCAGAAGCGCGCCCGCCCCTGGAGGTAGCCGAGATGCTCGCCGGTCGAGACGGCGACGGGGCCGCTCTCGCCGTCGGGCCGCAGGCGGAGATCGACGCGGTAGAGGATCCCCTCCTCGGTCTTTTCGGCGAGGATCGCCGTCAGCCGGCGGGCGAGGTCAGTCGCCCGGCCGCGGTCGACGAGGTTCGCGTCGTAGACGTAGAGCAGGTCGATGTCGGAGGAGTAGTTGAGCTCCAGGCCGCCGAGCTTGCCGAGCGAGACGACGGCGAATCCCTCCGGCGGCGGATCGGGCTGCGTTGCGTCGGCGCCGCTCTCCGCTCCGGGCCGACCGCCGCCGGCCGCCTCGGCGGCCGCCTCGCCGCCGGCGATGAGGAGCGCGGCCTCGATGACGGCGTCGGCGAGGATGCCGAGCTCCCGGGCGACCGTCTCGACGCCGGCGAGGCCGAGGAGGTCGCGCGTGCCGATCCGGAGGATCTCGCGGCGCTGGATACGTTTCAGGCTGTTGATCCGGCGCCGCTCGTCGCGGAAGGGCCGGAGCTGCGCGGCCAGCTCCCGGCGGATGGCGTTCGCCTCCGTCTTTCGCTCGATCGTCCGCCGCTCGATGAGCCACCACAGGTATCCCGGGTTGCGGATGGCGATGTCGGCCAGCCAGTAGCTCGAGGAGAAGAGCCGCACGAGCATCGGGCAGAGGGGACGCCCGAACAGGGGGGAGGCGAGGAGCGCGGAGGGATCGATCGCCGCGTCGGCGAGACGCGCGACGTTGAGGAAGGCCATGTCCGGATCGGGAGAAGCGGCGATGTCGTCGAAGAGGATCGCGACCCGGTCGGCCGCCGGGTCGGCGGCGGCGCGCAGGCGGCGCCAGAGGGCGGCCGCCTTCGGCGGATCGGCGAATCCCGCCGACTGGAAGATTCGCGCGGCGTCGGCGTCCCTGTCGGGATCGAGCAGCAGTCGGACGATGTCCGGTGTCGTCTTCATCGCGAAAGGCCGCTTGCGCGGCCCGGGTTATTTGCGGTACGCTCTCTTCCGGCGGGCATGCGCAGCGTATCACCGCCCGGGGCCGGAAGGCCAGCGTTTCCGACGGACGCGAGGAGGACCGATGAAGAAGGTCGAGGCCTTTATCAGGCCCTTCAAACTCGACGAGGTGAAGGACGCCCTCACCGAGGCGGGAGTCACCGGCATGAGCATCACCGAGGCCAAGGGATTCGGCCGCCAGAAGGGTCACACGGAGCTCTATCGCGGCTCGGAGTACCAGGTGGATTTCCTGCCCAAGGTGAAGGTCGAGACGGTCGTCCGCGACGAGGACGTCGACCGCGTCGTCGAGGCGATCGTGGCCGCCGCCCGGACGGGACAGGTCGGCGACGGCAAGATCTTCGTCTCGCCGGTCGAGGACATCGTGCGCGTCAGGACCGGCGAGAGCGGCGAGGAGGCGCTCTAGCCCGGATGGACGAACTCTACCTCGGCATCGAGACCTCCTGCGACGACACCTCCTGCGCGCTCTATTCCCCCGACGGCGGCGTCGCGGTCCACCGGACGGCGGCCCAGCTCGATCACGACCTCTACGGCGGCGTCGTTCCCGAGATCGCCTCCCGCTCGCACATGCGCGCGCTGCTCCCGCTCTGGGAGCGGGTCATGGCGGAGGGGGGCGTCGAGCCCGGCAGCCTCGCCGGGATAGGCGTCACGAACGGCCCCGGCCTGGTGGGATCCCTCCTCGTCGGGCTCTCCTTCGCGAAGGGGCTCGCCTACGGCGCCAACCTGCCGCTCGTCGGCATCCACCACATCGAGGGCCATATCCTGGCGAACGCGCTCGAGGGCCCCTTCGAGACGCCGGCGACCGTCCTCGTCGTCTCCGGCGGCCACACCCAGCTCTTCCACGTGGAGCGCATCGGTTCCTACGAGCTCCTCGGCGGCACCCGCGACGACGCGGCGGGCGAGGCCTTCGACAAGATCGGCAAGCTCCTCGGGCTTCCCTGGCCCGGCGGCCCCGCCATCGACCGGGCGGCGGCGGCGGGCGACCGGGCGGCCTTCGATTTTCCGCGGGCCCTCCGCAATACGGGACGCTGCGACTTCTCCTTCTCGGGGCTGAAGACGGCCGTCCGCCTGAAGGTCGACGCCCTCGGACGCCTCGACGACGCACTCGTCGCCGACGTCGCCGCCTCGGCGCAGGAGGCGATCGTGGACATCCTCGTCGAGAAGACGCTCCTCGCCGAAACGCTCCGGCCGACCGGGCGCGTCTGCATCGCCGGCGGCGTCGCCGCGAACTCGCGGCTGCGCGAGGCGATGAGCGGACGCGCGGAGGCCGGGGGCGTCGCCGTCTCCTGGCCGCCGGCCGCCTATTGCACGGACAACGCCGCCATGATCGCCTGCGCCGCCGCGCACCATCTGCGCGCCGGGCGGCATGACGGCCTCGACCTCAACACCTTCCCCCGCGGCCGGCTCTTCTCCTGGGCTTGACGGCCCGCCCGCCCCGAACCGGCATTTTTCGCCTCGTTCTTTCTCCCCGCCCGCGCCGGGAGCCGCACACGCCGCATGCCGTTCTGCACGAACCCGCCCCGGCGCACCGGGCGGCGTGACGCTGTCCGCGCAACCCGTCAGGCACGCAACATGCTGGCGTACATGGGAATATGAAATCGGATTGCCCCCGCCCCCTGGCGGCGGGCCCCGTTCCGGGGCTTGGCACAGTAATTGCGAAAACCCCGATGCGCCATAACGCTTCGTGTGCGGCCGACATGCAACCGGATGCAGGACGAGGTTCGACCGATGACCGACCGAGACAGCTGCGACGCGTACAAGATCCTCGTCGTAGACGACGAGGAGCACATCCGCCGCATCCTCCAGTTCCAGCTCGAGAAGAACGGCTACCGGGTCGTCACCGCGGAAAACGGCGAGGAGGCCCTGCAGCTCGTCAGGCGGGAGCAGCCCGACCTCATCATCCTCGACCTGATGATGCCCAAGATCGACGGCTTCGAGGTCTGCCGCCGCATCCGCCAGGATTTCCAGACCTGCCAGATCCCCGTCATCATGCTGACGGCGAAGAGCGATCTGCCCGACAAGATCAAGGGGCTCAAGGACGGAGCGAACGACTACCTGATCAAGCCATACTCCAACGAGGAGATGCTGCTGCGCGTCGGCAACGTCATCGACTGGAGCAAGCAGCAGAAGGAGGCCAACCCGCTCACCGGCTTCGCGGGCAACCGGGCGATCGAGAAGGAGCTGCTGCACCGGATCGAGCGGAAGGAAGCCTACGCGTTCCTCTACATGGACATCGACAATTTCAAGGCGTACAACGATTACTACGGTTACCAGAAGGGTGACGAATCGATCCTGTTCCTCGCCGACATCATCACCGAGTCGGTCAATTCACTCGGCGGATCGAACGACTTCGTCGGACACATCGGCGGAGACGATTTCGTCATCATCACCTCTCCCGCCCGGGCGGAGTTCATCGCCCGCCACATCATCGACGAGTTCGACAAGGGCTCGCTGGTCCTCATGAAGGAGCAGGACATCCGGCGCGGCTACCTCGAGGTCCGCAACCGGCTGGGAGAGATAAAGCGCGTTCCCCTCATGTCGCTGACGATCGCCATCGTCATGGACGAAGGCCAGCGCCTCAAGCACTTCGCTCAGGTCAGCGACATCGCTTCCGAGCTCAAGTCCTTCGGCAAGGGGATGTCCGGGAGCATCGTGGTCCGCGAACGCCGCAAGATCCAGGCGGCCTCCGAGACGGTCGAGAACTGAGCGGAGGGCCGGGCGGCGGACGGACGGGGGGGAGATTGTTCGGGCGCGGCCGGCCCCGAAGCCGGCGACGCCGGAGGAGCAGCGGTGGTCCGAGCGACTGATACGGAGACTCCGCGGCGACCGGAGACGCAGGAGCACGAGGCCGAGATCCTCGAGCTCCGGCGCACGATCGACCGCTATCGCGCCGTATTCGAGTCGGCGTGTCTCGTCGTCGGTCACGAGTTCATCCGGCCGCTCACGTCGATCAGCGGGTATCTGCAGCTCGTCGAGGAGATCGGGGGGGTGGACGGCGACGAGCGGGCCGAGCGCTACTTCAGCAAGATCCGCGCGGCGATCGCCCGGATGGAGGAGCTGATCGAGTCCTTCGTCCGCATGCTCCGCGCCGAGAGCGGCGACGGCTCGCAGCCGGAACTGGACGTCGTCGACCTGCACGCGCTCGTCGACCGGGTGCGCGGGCGGATCGGCTCCGGCGCTGCCAACGTGCGGAACCGGGTCGATCCCGCGCTGCCGCCCCTGTACGTGGCGCGCGAGGCGATCGAGGTCGTCATCGAGAACCTGCTGTCGAACGCCCTCAAGTACGGCGGGGACGACGTGCCGGTCACGGTCGCCGCCGAGATGCGCATGGAGCGGCGGGGCGGGATCGGGGGGCGCGTCCTGATCGTCCGCGTGATCGACGGCGGCCCGGGGATCCCGCCGGAGGACATGCGGGAGATCTTCAATCCCTTCTACCGCGGCGCGGCGCGCAGCGGGGAAGAGGGACTCGGACTCGGCCTCGCGCTGGTGAAGAACGTGGTCGAGATGATGGGCGGCGCGGTCAACATCGACAGCGAGCCCGGGCGGGGCACGACGGTGTCCTTCGACGTGCCGGTGCCGGAGCGGTCGCCGTCGGCGACCGACCGCATCGGATAGACGGATGGAGCGACATGTTCGGTAGGAGACAGACCGAGGGACGTTCGCCGACGATCGTCAGCATTCCGCAGGTGCGGCTGATCGAGCTCGCGGCGATCTTCTCGATCTTCTACATCGCGCGGGAGATCGCCGGGTTCGATTTCCGGACCGGCCTCGTCGCGGGCGTCTTCATCGCGGCGGCCTTTCTCGATATCCTGGTCGCGAGCCTCGGGAACGCGCGCGGCGGCCGGATTCTCGGCCGCGGCGCCGGCGAGGCGTGGCGGTGGGCGACCGTCTTCGTCGATCTCTTCACCGTGATCGGCCTCGTCTACCTCACCGGCACGGTCGCCAGCCCCTTCCTCTTCCTGCTCGTGCTTCCCCTCTTCTTCGCGGGGCGGCTCCTGCCCCCGCTGCGCGCCGGCGCGGCGGTGACCCTGGCGACGGTGGCCGCGATCGCCGTGCTCGGGGCGCTCGAGCTGCGGGGGACGATCCCCCACTTCGTCTGCTGCGACGCGGGGGCGGCGATGCCGTCCGGGCCGCATTTCCTCGTGGGCACGCTGCTCGTCATCGCCGGCTTCATGAGTCTGATGACCTACCTCTTCGCCACCTTCTACGACAGCTTCGAGGTCTATCTCCGGACGGCCGAGGACCGCCTGGTGAACTCGCGGCACCGGATCAGCGAGCTGACGAGGCTCTACGACATCTCTCTCGGGATCAATTCGGTCATCAGTCTCGACACGCTCCTCAAGATGGTCTGCAAGGAGATCACGCTTTTGCTCCGGCGGCCGTGGTCGTCGGTCCTCCTCCTCAACCCGGAGGGGGAGATCGTCCGGCACGTCGAGCTCGGCGAGGAGGGCGTCGCCTCGAACGAGCCCTCACCCCCGATCGCGGAGGATCGCCTGGTCGGCGCGGTGCTCGCCGCGTCCGAGGGGTTCGTCTCCGAGGACGCCGGCGCCGACGAGCGCATCGCGGGATCGCCGATGATAGACGGACGGGAACTCCATCCCCTGCTCGCCGTCCCGATCGTCTCGGGGCGCGACGATCTCGGCATCCTCATGGTCGGCGACCGGGAAGAGCGGCCCTTCGGCGGAGAGGACGTCAGGCTGATCTCGATCCTCTCCGGGCAGGTCGTCTCCGCCATCGAGAAGAGCCGCCTCTACGAGGTGATGAGCGGACGGATCAGCCGTCTCGAGCGCGAGGCGGAGGATTTGCGGAACACGAACAAGCTCAAGATGAACTACATCTCCCATCTCTCGCACGAGCTCAAGACGCCCCTCACCTCGATCAAGGCCTACGTCGAGAGCCTGCAGGACAACATCGACAACCCCGAGTTCGTCGAGCGCGACGAGTTCCTCGGCGTGATCTCAACCGAGACCGACCGGCTCATCCGCATGGTCAACAAGGTGCTCGACGTCTCGAAGATCGAGTTCGGCCAGCGGACGCTCAAGCGCAAACTCTTCGTGCTCGCCGACGTCGTCGCCGAGGTCGAGCAGGCGATGCAGCCCTACCTCGTCGACAAGCAGCTCGATCTTCGCATCGGCCTTCCCGGCGATCTTCCGAAGATCGACGGCGACGAGGACCTCGTCAAGCAGGTCTTCATCAACCTGCTCGGCAACGCCGTCAAGTTCTCGGCGCCGGGCAGGCGGCTCTTCATCGATGCCGTCGAGGACGCCGTATCGGTGAAGATCACCGTGCGGGACGAGGGGACGGGGATCCCCGAGAAGGATCTCACGCACATCTTCGAGCAGTTCTACCAGGTGGGAACGAGCATGGGCGAGGGGGTGGGCCTCGGGCTCGCGATCGTCAAGAACATCGTCGAGCAGCACGGCGGCTGGATACAGGTGTCGAGCACGGTCGGCGAGGGGGCGAGCTTCACCTTCACGCTGCCCAAGGAGCACCACTTCAACGACCTCCTCGGCTATCTCTTCGAATCGATCGAGGCGAGCGAGGAGATCCAGGAGATGTTCCAGCTCTCGGTGCAGTTCATCGCCGAGATGCTCTCCGCGAAGATCGTCTCCCTGATGCTCCTCGACCGGAGCCGCGCGGAGCTGTTCATCAAGGGCGCGTACGGGCTCGACGAGCGGGTCGTCGAGAAGGCGCGCGTGGCCGTCGGCCGGTCGATCGCCGGCAAGGTCGCCGAGACGGGCGAGCCGCTCCTCGTGCGGGACATCGAGACGAGCGGGATGAAGGAACGATCGAACGACGGGCAGTACGAGACGAAGTCCCTGGTCAGCGTGCCCCTGCGCGTGGGGAACACCGTGATCGGCGTCATCAACGCCAACAACAAGATCTCCGGCGAATCTTTCACCGAGGACGACCTCAACCTGCTCGTCACGGTGAGCGAGCGCCTCTCGAAGGTGATCGAGCGGATGCGAACGGCGGAGGATTTCTCCGTCTTCCTGAAGGAGACGATCGCCACGCTTCACTCGATGATCGCGACCTGCCGCGAGGACTACCACTGGCTCAACAGGAAGACGGTCGAGTGGTCGGCCAGCATCGCGCGGAAGCTCCGGCTCTCCGAGAAGGAGGTGCAGGTCATCCAGTACGTCTCGAGCGTGCACGACGTCGGCATGACCTGCGTGAGCGACGACATCCTCAACAAGACGCTCGCCCTCACGCCCGAGGAGATCGACGAGATACGCAAGCACCCGCAGCGGGGCGCGGCGATCATGCGGCCGCTCGAGTTCGTCGAGATGGTCAGCCAGAACATCCTCTTCCACCACGAGCGGATCGACGGCAAGGGATACCCGATGGGGCTCAAGGGCGACCAGATCCCGATCGGCTCGCGCATCCTCGCCGTCCTCGACGCGTACGCCTCGATGATGGGCGCGCGTCCGTTCCGCCATCGGCTCGCCGTCTCCGAGACGGTGGGGGAGCTGATCGCGAACAGCGGGACGCAATTCGACGGGCAGGTGATCAAGGCCTTCATCGAGGTCCTCCTGGACGAGGGCGTGATCGAGATCGAGGACTACACGCGATTCGCGGAACAGCTGCGATACGCGGGGAAACACCACCCGGTGACCTGAGCGGGAGAACGACGGTGACCATTCGGGCGATCGATACGATGCTGACGGGAGAGGCGGGGCAGGCGGCGTACCTGCTGGTCTTCCTCCTCGCAGCCGTCGTCTGCGCGGCGCGCGCGGTCGCGTCCGGCCCGGACCGCCGGCGCGGCGCCTCCGTGGCGGGGATCGCGCTCGTTGCCGCCTCCCGGTTCGTCTTCGCCTTCGGCGACGGTCTCCCCGGCCTCCATGTCGTCGCCGCGGTCGCCCTGGGGGCGACGGGATTGTGGCTCGCCGGCGCGGGGCGGGTTCCCCGCCGTCTCCTGCCCGCCGCCGCGGGGGCCATGCTCGCCGCCGGGACGGCGCTCGCCGGTTTGACGGCCGCGGGCATGACCGGTTACGACCCCTTCTGGTTCCAGCTCGTCGCGCTCGTCGACCTCGCGGGCGCGCTCACGGCGGTCGCTGCCGTCTCCTTCCCGCCACCGCCGTCACTGCTTTACGTCTCGCGGGAGGCGAAGCCGCCGGCGCGGGGACTGTCGATCGCCTCGGCGCTCGAGATCAACCGCGCAGTGGCCGGCGACGTCCGTCCGCCCGAGCTCTTCCAGCGGATCGTCTCCGCCGTCGCCGCCGACACCGGGGCGTCGTACGTCCTGCTCCGGCTCGCGCGCAACGGCGAGGCGCATTTCACCTTCGCCGCCTTCTCCGGCGGGATCGATCTCGAGCCCGGACCGGACGCCTCCTTCACCGTCGAGCGGGAGCTCTTCCACCGCGTCTGCCGGGACGACCTCTCCCACGGCAACGGCTGGTCGGTCGACGCCGGGGAACTCGGCGAGGACCTCGACGTGTTCGTTCCCGGCGGAATCGAATGGACGGGGCGCGCCGTATGGGTGGCGCCGGTGATGGAGAAGGGGCTGGCGAAGGGCTTCCTGACCGTCGGATTCCACGACGACCTCCCCTCCGCGGCCGACAGGGAGATCTTCGACTTCTACACGAACGGGATACTGCAGGTCCTGCAGCGCGAGCGAGCCGCCGGCAAGATCCGCGACGGCGAGCGGGCGCTCGCCGCGAGCCGCGAGGAATTCGAGAGCGTCAACCAGCTCAAGTCGAACTTTCTCTCGATCGTCTCGCACGAGCTGCGCACGCCCCTGACGTCGGTCAAGGCCTACACCGAGACGCTCCTCGACAACATCGACTCGATCGAGCGCGGAACGATGCGGGACTTCCTCAGCGTGATGGACGAGGAGGGCGAGCGGATCATCAAGCTCGTCGACAACATCCTCAACTACTCCTGCATGGAGACGGGGCTCCTCAAGGTGGAGAAGGTGCCGTGCAACCTCAGCCAGATCATCGAGCAGGTCCACGGCAAGCTGCACGAGCAATTCCTCTCGGCCGAGGTCGACAGCGATCTCCGGTTGCCGAAGGGGCCGGTGACGATCGACGCGGACCGCGAGCTGCTCCGGCAGCTGCTGAACAACCTGATGAGCAACGCCGTCAAGTTCACGCCGGCCGGCGGCCGCGTGACGGTGACCCTCGAGGAGGAGGCGGCCGCGGCCAGGATCGTCGTGCAGGACACGGGCAGCGGGATCCCCGAGGACCAGCTCGACAAGATCTTCGAGCGCTTCCACCAGGTCGACGCCAGCAACACCCGCGAGCACGGAGGGAGCGGCCTCGGGCTGGCGATCTGCAAGAACATCGTCGACTGGCACGACGGCCAGATCTGGGTGGAGAACGTCAAGGAGGCCGGCGCGAGATTCGTCGTGCTGTTGCCGATGAAGGACGTCGTCGTCAGGCAGGCCGGCGGGGCGGGGTACTTCGGCTCGATCCGCTTCGACCGGGAACGGTACCTCTCGCTCCTCGTCGAGATGGTCTCCGAGATCCTCCAGGCGCGCAAGGCGTCGATCATGCTCCGCCAGGAGGATGACGACGATCTTCTCCGCATCGTCGCCGCGAAGGGGCTCGAATACGATTTCGTCCAGAACACGAGCGTCCGCGTCGGCGAGCGCATCGCCGGGCGCGTGGCGGAAAGCGGCCTGTCGATACACGCGGCCGACATCGAGAAGGACCTCGATTATGCCCGCACGAACAACTCCCTCTTCTACGGGACCCACTCCTTCATCTCGGCTCCGCTCCGCGACGGCGACCGGATCGTCGGTGTCGTGAACGTCAGCGACAACGTCGAGGGGCGCGAGTACGACGAGGCCGACCGGGAGCTGCTCGAGTCGCTCGCCCTGATCATCGTGGGGATGCTGAACAAGCTCAGGGCCTACGAGGCCGTCTCGTCGAATTTCGACAAGCTGAAGGACTCGATGCGTTCCATTCTCGAGATCCGCGAGACGTGGGGCAGCCGGAACCTGACCAACCTCACGCGGATCGCCCTCGCCGTGGGGCGGCGACTCGATATCGACGAGCGATCGCTCACCGCGCTGCGGCTCGGGATGAACCTCTACGACCTGGGCATGATGAAGGTGCCGCGTTCCATACGCGGCAAGAAGGAGGAGCTCACCGCCAGGGAATGGGAAGCGCTTCGCGAACACCCGTCGACCGGATACACCCTCGTGTCGCCGATGGGGCTCGAGGAGCGGATCATGCGGATGATCCGCTGCCACCACGAGTATTTCGACGGCACGGGGTACCCCGACGGCCTCGCGGGGGACGAGATACCGATCGAGGCGCGGATCGTCAACGTCGTGGATTCCTTCCGCGCCCTCGTCACGCCGGGGCCCTACCGTCGCTGCTTCACGCTCGACGAGGCCCGAAACGAGATCATCAGGGGGGCCGGATCGCGGTTCGATCCCCGGGTCGTCGGCGCCTTCGTCAAGGCGTTGCTCGATCTCGGCGCTGCCGAGGACCGCGGCGAGATCGTCCTCTCGGCCCTCGAGCCGTCGCCCGCCGCCGGCTCCGTCGACACGCATCACGAGACGGCAACCATGGAGGAGATTCGATGAACAAGGGAAAGGTGCTCGTCGTCGACGACGAGGTCAACATCACGCAGATACTCGAGTTCAGCATCGCGTCGGAAGGGTACGAGGTCATCGCCGCCTCCAACGGCGAGGAGGCGATCGAGAAGGCGCGGCGCGAACAGCCGGACCTGATCATTCTCGACGTGATGATGCCGCGGATCGACGGTTACGAGGCCTGCCGCATCCTGAAGGCGAACCCGCTGACCAGGAACATCCCCGTCATGCTGCTGACGGCCAAGGGACGCGACATCGACAAGCGGCTCGGCTACGAGGTGGGCGCAACCGATTACATCGTGAAGCCCTTCAGCCCGAACAAGCTGGTCGACAGGATACACGAGCTGCTCGCCTGCAAGCACTAGAGAATCGGTTTGCCGGGGCGGCCGCCGGGCCGTATACTCCGGCCCGTCATGAGCAGACCGCCGCGGGCATACCGGTTCGTCGACGTCGTTCTTCCCGTTCCACTCGAGCGGGAGTTCACCTATCTCGTTCCCGACGAACTCGAGGAGGCGCCGGTCCCCGGCTGCCGCGTCCTCGTGCCCTTCGGCCGGCGGCGGATGACCGGCTACGTCGTCGCTGCCAGGCGCGCCGCGCCGCGCGGCATCCGAGCCAGGCCGATCGCCGCGGTCCTCGACGAGACGCCCCTTCTCGACGCGACGCTTCTCGAACTGGCGCGGGGCATCGCCGAACGCTACGTCCATCCCCTCGGCGAGGTCCTCCGCGCGATGTTTCCCGCCGCGCTCAAGGGGCGGGGGCGGACCCCCGCCGAGACGGGGGGCGACGGATTCCCGCACGACGCTGAATACCCCGACCTCACCGACGAGCAGTCGGCGGCCGTCGCGGCGGTCTCCGGCGCCGTCGAAAAGGGTGCCCCCGGGCGCTTTCTCCTGTACGGCGTCACGGGAAGCGGCAAGACCGAGGTCTACCTCCGCTGTATCGAGGCGGCGCTCGAGCGGGGCAGGAGCGCCCTCGTGCTCATCCCGGAGATCGCCCTGATCCCCCAGACGACGGCGCGGTTCCGGCGGCGCTTCGGCCGGGAGGTCGCCGTGCTCCACAGCCGCCTCACCGGGCCGCAGCGGCACTCGATCTGGCTGCGCGCCGCCGCCGGCGAGGCGCGGGTGGTGATCGGCGCCAGGTCGGCCGTCTTCGTGCCGATGCCCGACCTGGGGATCGTCGTGGTCGACGAGGAGCAGGACACCTCCTTCAAGCAGGAGGAGAAGCCGCACTACCACGCCGTCGCCGTCGCCGGCATGCGCGCACGGTTGCAGGGCGCCGCCCTCCTGCTCGGGTCGGCCACCCCCTCGCTCGAAAGCTACGCCGAGGCGCGCGGCGGGGGGACGACGCTTCTCGAACTGAGCCACCGGCCCATCGACGGGCAAATGCCCGCCGTCGAGATCGTCGACATGCGGAAAGAGGAGGGGCTCTTCTCGTCGCGGCTCCTCGACGAGCTCGACCGGTGCCGCCGGGACGGCACGCAGGCGATCGTCCTCCTCAACCGCCGCGGGCACGCGAATTACGTCCAGTGCCGCGCGTGCGGGTGGATCGAGCGATGCCCGGACTGCTCGATCTCGCTCGCCTACCACAGCCGCAGCGGCGAGTTGCGTTGCCACTACTGCGGGCACCGGCGGACGCCGCCCGAACAGTGTCCGAACTGCGGGAAGTGGGGACTGCGCCAGCGCGGCGCGGGGACGCAGCGGATCGAGACCGATCTCGCCAACCTCGTCCCCGGGCTGCGGGTCGCGCGCATGGACCTCGACACGACATCGGGCGTGCGCGGCCACCTCGAGATACTCGAGCGCTTCTCCCGCGGCGATGCAGACGTCCTCCTCGGGACGCAGATGGTGGCGAAGGGGCACCACTACCCGAACGTCTCGCTCGTGGGGGTCCTCTCGGGGGACGCCGGTCTGAACTTCCCCGATTTCCGCGCGGTCGAGCGCTCCTTCCAGCTGCTCTTCCAGGCGGCGGGCCGCACGGGACGCGGTGGCGAGACGGGGCGCGTGATCGTCCAGACGCTCGTGCCCGAGCACTACCTCTACGAGCATCTCGCCGTCCACGACTTCGCGGGCTTCGCCGAGCGCGAGCTCGCGCTCCGGCGGGAGCTCGGGTACCCGCCGGCCGGCCGGCTCCTCCTCTTCACCGTCTCCGCGCGGGGCGAGGACGCGGCCCTCGATGGCGCCGTGCGCGCCGCGGACGCGCTCCGCGACGCCGCCGGGATGCTCGCCGGCGTGCTCGGCCCCGCCCCCGCGCTCGTCCAGCGGGTCCGCGGCCGGCACCGGTTCCGTGTCCTCGTCCGCGGGCCACTCGACGCGGTTGAATGCCGCCGGTTCGTCGACGCCGCGTCGGCGGCTTTGCGGGATCGTTCCGGCCTCGATCTGCAGTGGGACGTCGACCCGGTGAACATCTCGTGACCGGGAGGGCGCAAGGGGCGTATTGATAGTGCTTGACACCTTTTCCGGCGATTGCTACCTTTCCTGTGGTCACACAAGGCAACCTGCAACATCCCTCGTTCCGGGCTGTTCGCGCTCAGGAGGAAATCCCCGGACCGCCAACCCTTCACCGACCGCCTGCCGTCGGCATGCGGGCGGGCGACGACGGACGGGGAAACGGATTTCCCATCACGGTTCAACAGGAGGTACTCCTCACATGAAGCGGACGCTGGTGATTCTCGCGTTGCTGGTGCTCGCCCTGACGCTCAATTCGTGCAAGAGCGTCGAGACGACGAGCGCGATGCTGCACAACCAGCACAAGAACTACGAAAAGGCCATCGAGATGGCGCTGCTCGCGCTCGAGAAGAATCCCCAGGACGCCGAGGCGCATTTCCAGCTCGGCATCTCCTACAGCTTCACCGGCAAGATGCGGGAGTCCTTCGAAGAGTTCATGACGGCCGCCAGGATCGATCCCAAGAAGACGAACGACGCGGAGAACAACATCACGCACAACTGGGCCAAGCATTTCAACAACGGCGTCAGCGACTACCAGGCCGAGAACCTCGTCGGCGCGGCCAAGGAATTCGACATGGCCACCAAGTCGGATCCGCGCGCGGTGAAGGGGTGGCTCAACCTCGCCAAGGTCTACCACGCGCTGAGCGAGGAGGACAGCACCTACCTCGAGCCGGCCTACGTCGCGACCGACACGCTCGTCTCCCGGACGACTCCCGAGGACGACGAATACTCCGCCGTCCTCACGCTCGCCGGCCAGGTGATGGTCTCGCGCGGCGACAAGGAACGGGCCCTCGAGATCTTCGACCGGCTGCTCCTCGACGATCCAGCCAACTACGAGGCCGTCGAGAAGGTCGGCTACGTCTACCTCGGCACGGGCGAGGCCGAAGCGGCCGTCGATTTCCTGAAGATGGCCGTCGAGGCGCGGCTGAAGACCGATTCGGAGAGCTTCGATCTCTACTACAATCTCGGGGTCGCCTATTACCAGATGGAGAAGTGGTTCCAGGCGATCGACGCCTACCAGAGCGCCATCAACGTCTCCCCCGAGGACCAGCAGGCGAACTACAGTCTCCTGCTCACCTACTGGAAGGGCGAGCTGTGGGACGAGGCCGTCGCGCAGGGGCAGAAGTACACGGGGATGTTCCCCGACGATCCGCGCGGCTATCAGATCCTGAGCCTCTCCTACAACAAGAAGGGCATGAAGATGAAGGCCGAGGAAGCCTTCATGAAATACAAGGAGCTCACCGGGCAGTAAGCGGTTTCGAGGGGCGGACGCCGCGCGCTGCGGCGCCCGCCCCCTTCCGTCCCGACGCCCGGACAGCACGACCCCGACCGGCGCCCCGATCACCCGAAACGCTTGACATCAGGAGGTCATTGAAGTACAATCACGACTGATACGTGGAGAATCGTCGCTTCGTGATTCTTCGTTTTCCTTCCAATCAAGAGAACGTTGCCGGGCACCGATCTTGGGCCTCGTGTTCGGGCGGTGCCGCCTGATCGATCATCCGCATCAGCATCAGTGGGAGAAGAAGAGGTAGGGTACATGGATATCGCCGAACTGAAAAGCATGAAGATCGAGGAGCTCATGACGATGGGCGTGGACCTGGGAATCACGGGTCTGAGCAACCTGCGCAAGCAGGAGATCATCTTCAAGATCCTCGAGGCGCAGGCGCAGCAGAACGGATTCATCTTCAGCGAGGGCGTCCTGCAGGTCCTTCCCGAGGGATACGGATTCCTCCGTTCACCGACCTACAACTATCTGCCCGGCCCCGACGATATCTACGTCTCCCCTTCGCAGATCAAGAAATTCGACCTGCGCACCGGCGACATCGTTTCCGGCCAGGTCAGGGCGCCGAAGGAATCCGAGCGGTATTTCGCGCTCCTCAAGGTCGAGGCCGTCGATCACGAGCACCCCGACGAGGTCAAGAAGAAGACGCTCTTCGACAACCTCACGCCGCTCTACCCCGAGGAGCAGATAAACCTCGAGCACGATCCGGAGGATCTCTCCGCGCGTTTGATGAACCTGCTCACGCCGATCGGAAAGGGACAGCGCGGCCTCATCGTGGCCCCGCCCCGGACCGGAAAGACGATCCTGCTCCAGAAGATCGCCAACTCCATCACGGCGAACCATCCCGAGGTGACCCTGATCGTCCTGCTCATCGACGAGCGCCCCGAGGAGGTCACCGACATGGAGCGCTCGGTCAACGGCGAGGTCATCTCCTCGACCTTCGACGAGCCGGCCGACCGGCATGTCCAGGTCGCCGACATGGTCATCCAGAAGGCGAAGCGCCTCGTCGAGCACGGCAAGGACGTCGTGATCCTCCTCGACTCGATCACGCGTCTCGCCCGCGCGCACAACGCCGTCGTGCCGCATTCGGGGAAGATCCTCTCCGGCGGCGTCGACTCCAACGCCCTCCAGCGGCCGAAGCGCTTCTTCGGGGCCGCGCGCAACACCGAGGAGCAGGGGAGCCTCACGATCATGGCGACCGCGCTGATCGAGACGGGAAGCCGCATGGACGAGGTGATCTTCGAGGAGTTCAAGGGAACGGGCAACCTCGAGATCGTCCTCGACCGCCGGCTCGCCGACAAGCGCGTCTGGCCGGCGATGGACATCTTCCGGTCGGGAACGCGCAAGGAGGAGCTCCTCCTCGACGAGAAGACGCTCAGCAAGGTCTACATTCTCCGCAAGTTCCTCAGCGACAAGTCTCCCGTCGAGGCGATGGAGTTCCTGCTCGAGAAGATATCGAAGACGAAGACCAACCAGAAGTTCCTCCAGTCGATGAACGCGTGACGGGGGAAGCTGCGGCGGAAATTCCGGTTGCGCCGGCGCGGCCGGCGTATTAGATTCCATGGTCCCGGCCGCGGAACGGCCGGGAAGGGCTTCGAAACGGAGAAACGAGATGAAGAAGGGGCTGCACCCCGACTACAAGAAGGCGAAGATCACCTGCCTCTGCGGGAACGTGATCGAGACGCGCTCGACGCAGGACGAGATCCACGTCGAGATCTGTTCGAGCTGCCACCCGTTCTTTACGGGCAAGCAGAAACTCGTCGACACGGCCGGTCGCGTCGAGCGGTTCCAGCGCAAGTACGGCGACTACCGCAAGAAGCAGAGCAAGTAGATCCTGCCCGCCGCCGCCGGGTATCCCGAGGTCATCATGCCCGAAAGGGAAGCCAGACGGGCCCTTCATGTCGGTGGCCAGGCCGTCATCGAAGGCGTGATGATGCGCTCGCCCACCCGGCTGGCCACCGCGGTCCGCACGCCGGACGGCGAAGTCGTCGTTTCGGCGGAGTTCTTCGTATCCCTCGCCAAACGCCACCGGTTGCTCGGGCTGCCGATCGTCCGCGGCGCCGTTTCCCTCTTCGAGACGTTCATGATCGCCGTCAAGGCGCTCAACTTCTCCGCCGAGCACGCCGCCGGGGAAGGCGGGGAGGCGGGCGGCGGCCTCTCGACGCTGCACATGGTTCTGACCGTCGCGGGGGCCTTTCTCCTGGGGCTCGCGCTCTTCTTCTACATCCCCCTCAAGCTGACCGAGCTCGCCGGTTTCGAGAGCGGGCTGGCCTTCAACCTCGTCGACGGGCTCATCCGCCTCGTCTTCATCGTCCTCTACATCATCCTCGTCTCCCTCTGGAAGGAGATGCGGCGGATATTCGAGTACCACGGCGCCGAGCACAAGACGATCTTCGCCTTCGAGGCGGGCGAGGAGGTCACGCCCGAGACGGTGAAAGGCTATCCGCGGATGCACCCGCGCTGCTCGACGAGCTTCCTGTTGATCGTCGTGATCGTGAGCATCCTCGTCTTCATGTTCTTCGGGCGGCCCGAGAACGTGGGCGAGCGTCTTCTGCGTCTCGCCGCCGTGCCGGTGATCGCCGGCCTCTCCTACGAGGTCCTCCGGCTCTCCGCGCTCCCCGGCGTGCGCCGGTGGCTCGGATTCGTCTTCTGGCCCGGCATCTTCCTCCAGCGCTTCACGACGCGCGAGCCCTCCGCCGATCAGATCGAGGTGGCGATCGCCGCGCTCGAGGCGAGCCTCGCCGAAACCGCGCTTGATTCGTAGCCGATGCGGGAGTAGCATGAGGCGGGTGGCGGACGCGCCGCCCGCGGTCTTTTTACGCGCACGGAGCGACCGACGATGAAAACGGACACGAGATACGAATCGATCCTGGAACGCTTCGATTTCCTCGGCGGGGAGCTCGGCCGCCCCGAGATCATCCGCGACCAGCGGCGGTACCGCGAGATCGCCCGCGAGCGGCGCGACCTCGAGAAGGCCGTCGGGCCGATACGCGAGCTGCTCGATCTCCGGCGCCGGATCGCCGACGACCGCGGGGTCGTCGAGGCGGGGGAGGACGCCGAGCTCGTCCTCTTCGCGAACGAGGAGATCGACGAGCTGGAGGAGCGGGTCGACGAGCTGGAGAAACAGATCAAGATCCTTCTGATCCCGACCGACCCGGACGATTCGCGGAACACGGTCCTCGAGATCCGGGCCGGCACCGGCGGCGACGAGGCGGCGCTCTTCGCCGGCGATCTCGCCCGGATGTACCGGCTTTACGCGGAACGGCACGGCTGGAAGGTCGACGTACTCTCGAGCAACCCCACGGAGATGGGCGGATTCAAGGAGATCATCTTCCTCGTCAGCGGCGAGAACGCGTTCGGCAAACTCAAGTTCGAGAGCGGTGTCCACCGCGTCCAGCGGGTCCCGGTCACCGAGTCGGGCGGACGGATCCACACCTCCGCCGTCTCGGTCGCCGTTCTTCCCGAGGCCGAGGAGGTCGACATCGACATCGAGGCGAAGGATCTCAAGATCGACGTCTACCGGTCGAGCGGCCCCGGTGGGCAGAGCGTCAACACGACCGACTCGGCCGTCCGCGTCACGCACCTGCCCACGGGGATGGTCGTCACCTGCCAGGACGAGAAATCGCAGCACAAGAACAAGGCGAAGGCGCTCAAGGTGCTGCGTTCCCGGCTCCTCGAGAAGGCGCGCGGGGAGCAGGAGGAGGAGATCGCCGAGGTCCGGCGCGGCATGGTCGGCAGCGGCGATCGGAGCGCCAAGATCAGGACGTACAATTTTCCGCAGAGCCGGGTGAGCGATCACCGGATCGGCATGACGACGCACAACCTCGACGCCGTCCTCGACGGCGAGCTCGACGAGTACGTCGCGGCGCTCGCCGTCGCCGACCGGGAGGCGCGGCTGAACGCGGGCGCCGGGCCGGGCGCCGGCCGCGGCTGAGGGAGAGGGAGCATGGCGGAACGGGTGGACGCGCGGGCCGGCGGGGAGGCGGAGAGGCCGACGATCGTGGAGGCGATCCGGCTCGCCGAGGGATACCTCCAGCGCAACGGCGTGCCGGCGGCCAGGACGAACGCCGAGCATCTCCTCGCCGCCGGAATCGGCTGCTCGCGCCTCGATCTCTACCTGCGATTCGACCGGAAGGTGGAGCCGGCGGTCCTCGCGGCGGTCCGGGAGAACCTCCGGCTGCGCGCGACGCGCTATCCGCTCCAGTACATCCTCGGCGAGATCGAGTTCTTCTCCCTGCCCTTCCGCGTCCGCGAGGGCGTCTTCATCCCCCGTCCCGAGACCGAGCTGCTCGTCGAGCGCGTCGAGCGACTCTTCTTTGGCCGCGATGTCGCGCGGTTCGTCGAGTTCGGCACGGGAAGCGGCGTGATCGCGGCGACCCTCGCCGCCCGGCATCCCGGCTGGCGCGGCGCGGCCTTCGACCGGGATCCCGGGGCGGCCCATCTCGCCCTGGAGAACTGCCGGGCGCTCGGGATCGGGGACCGCGTGTCCGTCTTCGTCGCCGACGGATTCGGCGCGGTCCGGGCGAACGGGCAATTCGACCTTCTCGTCTCGAACCCGCCCTACGTGCCCACGGAACGGATCGAGGCGCTCGAGGCGGAGGTCTCCCGGTTCGAGAGCCGCCTGGCCCTCGACGGCGGCGAGGAGGGGACCGATCTCTATCCCGGCATCGCGGCGGCGGGCGCCGCCTTGCTCTGTCCGGGGGGGGTGATCGCTCTCGAGATCGGCGACGGACAGAAAGCGGTGGTCGAGGCGATCCTCGCCGGCGCCGGGTTCGAGAAGATCGAGACGACGAGGGACCACAACGGGCTGGAACGGGTGGTGACCGCCGCCCGACCGGCGTGAGCCGGGAGGAGTATCGCATGGACAGTTTTCTCATCACCGGGCCCTGCCGGCTCGAGGGGAACGTGAGGGTGAGCGGCGCGAAGAACGCGATGCTGCCGCTGATGGCGGCCTCGCTCCTCACCGGCGGCGTCTGCGTCCTCCGGAACGTGCCCGACCTGCGCGACACGCGCACGATGATGAAGCTCCTCGAGCTGCTCGGGGCGCCGTCGACACTCGACGGGGGGCGGCTCGAGATCGACGCCACGACCGTGACATCCTTCGAGGCGCCCTACGATCTCGTGCGGACGATGCGTGCCTCGATCTACGCCCTCGGGCCCCTGACGGCGCGGTACGGCAAGGCGCGCGTCTCGATGCCGGGGGGATGCGCGTGGGGGCCCCGGCCGGTGAACCTCCATCTCCAGGGGCTGCGCTCGCTCGGCGCGGAGCTCCGGATCGACCACGGGTATATCGACGTGCGGGCCGAGCGCCTGCGCGGCGCGGAGATCGTTCTGGCGGTGCCGAGCGTCGGCGCGACGGTCAACATCATGATGGCCGCCGTCCTCGCCGAGGGGGAGACGGTCATCGAGAACGCGGCCCGCGAGCCGGAGATCGCCGAGCTCGCGCTCGCCCTCCGCGGCGGCGGCGCGGAGATCGCCGGGGAGGGGACGTCGCGCATCGAGATCCGCGGCGTCGATGCGATCCGCCCCTTCGAGCACGAGGTCGTTCCCGACCGGATCGAGGCGGGCACCTTCGCCGCGGCCGCGGCGCTCACCGGCGGCCGCGTGACGATCGAGCGCTGCCGGCCCGCGCACATGCGGGCCGTCATCGACACGCTCGAGCGGTGCGGCGCGACGATCGAGGAGGAGGAAGACCGGATGACGGTGACCGGCCCGGAGCGGATCGAGCCGGTCGACGTCGAGACGGGATTCTATCCCGCCTTCCCGACCGACATGCAGGCGCAGACGATGGCCGTCCTCTGCCTCGCGCGCGGGGCGAGCTCGATCGTCGAGCACGTCTACCCGGACCGGTTCACGCACGTCCCCGAGCTGCGGCGGCTCGGGGCGAGGATCGTCCTCGACGGGAGCGTCGCCGTCGTCACGGGAGTCGAGCGCTTCGAGGGGGCGCCGGTGATGGCGACCGACATCAGGGCCTCCTCGGCGCTCATCATCGCCGCCCTCGCCGCGCAGGGAGAGACGAAGCTCCTGCGGGTCTATCATATCGACCGCGGCTACGAACGGATCGAGGAGAAGCTCGGGGGGCTGGGCGCCGTGATCAGGCGGACCGCCGACTGAGAGGGAGGAGCCCGGGGTGAACGTCATCATCGGAACGGCCGGCCACGTCGATCACGGCAAGACCGAGATCGTCAGGGCCCTCACGGGGTGGGAGACCGATCGGCTCGCCGAGGAGAAGGCGCGGGGGATCTCGATCGTTCTCGGGTTCGCCCCGGTCGACCTTGGCGAGGGCGTCGCCGCCGGGATCGTCGACGTCCCCGGGCACGAGCGCTTCGTGAAGAACATGGTCTCGGGGGCCGTCGGCGTCGACGTCGCCCTGATGGTCGTCGCCGCGGACGAGGGCGTCATGCCGCAGACCGAGGAGCACTTCGAGGTGCTCCGGCTCCTCGGGATCGAAGCGGGCGTCGTCGCGGTGACCAAGATCGACCTTGTCGACGACGAGACGGCCGAGATCGTCGAGAGCGAGATCCGCGATCTCCTCGCCGGCACGCCGCTCGCCGGCTCGCCGATCGTGCAGACCTCCGCCGTCACGAAAGCGGGCGTCGAGGAGCTGCGCCTCCTCCTCCGGGTCGCGGTCGCCGGCAAGGGGGAGCGGCGGGGCGGGGATTTCTTCCGCCTGCCCGTCGACCGGATCTTCACGAGAAGCGGGATCGGCACGATCGTCACCGGCACCGCCTGGAGCGGCGAGGTGCACAAGGGCGACGAGCTCGTCGTCGAGCCGGCGGGGCGGCCCGTGCGCGTCCGCGAGGTGCAGAGCTTCGATCGGGTCATGGACGGCGCGCAATCGGGCATGAGGACGGCGCTCGCGCTCCACGGCGTCCGCGTCGGCGACGTCGAAATCGGCGATCAGGTCGTCTTTCCCGGCGTCCTGGAGCGGACGAGCATGATCGACGCCGTCGTCGAGGTGGGACGACTCGCCGGCTCGGCCCTCGTCAACCGCCAGCGCGTCCGCTTCCACCACGCCGCCGGCGAGACGCTCGCCCGGGCCGTCATCCTCGACCGTGACGAGCTCGAGGCCGGCTCGCGCGGCTTCGTGCAGTTCCGGCTGGAGCGGCCGACGCTGGCGATGGGCGGCGACGGGTTCGTGCTGCGCTCCTATTCGCCGATGCGCGTCGTCGCCGGCGGCCGCGTCGTCGATCCGGCCCCGCAGAAGGCGAAGCGCTTCCGGCCGGAGACGATCCGGACACTCGAGGCGCTCCTCGCCGGCGGGGACGACGCGATCGTCGCCCTCGCCGCCGCGCGGGGCACCGGCGGGCTCCCCAGCGGCGTGCTCCGGCGCTTCGGATGGACCGCCGCGGAGGCCTCGGCCGCCCTCGGACGTCTCGCGGAACACGGGAAACTCCGCCGGATCGGCGATCTCTTCTTCGACGCGGCGGTCGTCGAGGAGACGGCCCGCTCGATGACGGCGATCGCGCGGGAGTTCCACGCGCGGAACCGGCTCTCCTGGGGGATCGACCGGGAGGAGCTCCGCGAGAAGACGCGTCTCGCCGGCAATCCCCTCTTCGACCTGCTCGTCGAGCGGGGAGTGTCGGCGGGCGTGCTCTACCT
This sequence comes from Candidatus Krumholzibacteriota bacterium, assembly GCA_016931295.1. Taxonomy (NCBI): domain Bacteria; phylum Candidatus Krumholzibacteriota; species Candidatus Krumholzibacteriota bacterium. The sequence goes on along the minus strand of JAFGEZ010000002.1, from coordinate 22,073 downwards.
CCGGGACGGGGCCGTCCGCGCGGGAAGCGTCGACCGGGAGCTCTCCGCGGAGGACCGCCGCATCCTCGAGGCCCTCGCGCGGCGCATCGCGGAGTCGGGGTTCAGGTTCCCCTCCGCAGGCGAGCTCGCCGGCGAGGCGGGCGGGGCGAAACGGCTCGCCGGATACCTCGCGATACTCGCCGAGCGGGGGGACGCCGTGCGGATCGGCCGGGACGGCTGGCTCGACGCCGCGGAGCGCGACCGGCTGATCGGCCTTCTCCGGGAGCGGTTCGCCGCGGGGGGGACGATCGCCATCGGCGACATCAAGGAGGCCTTCGGCGTCTCGCGGAAATACGCCGTGCCGCTCCTCGAGCATCTCGACGCGAACGGGTACACGAAACGCACCGGCGACGTGCGGGTCGCCGGCGAACGCCTCTCGGCGGACGCGGAGACGAAGGGATAGCGGGATGGCCACGAGACCGCGGCGGCACACGAGAGCGGTGAGATTCGGCGAGGTGACGGTCGGCGGCGGCGCCCCCGTCTCGATACAGTCGATGAGCACCCGTCCGGCCGCGAGCGAGGAGGAGACGGCAGCCGAGATCGCCGCGCTCGCGCGGGCGGGCTGCGAGATCGTCCGTGTCGCCGTGAAGGCGGCCGACGACGTCGGGCCCTTCGAAAGGATCTGCGCGGCCTCCCCGATCCCCGTCGTCGCCGACGTCCATTTCGATCACCGTCTCGCCGTGGCCGCCGCGGAGGCCGGGGCCGCGGGGCTGCGGATCAACCCGGGGAACATCGGGTCGCGCGGGAAGGTCCTGGCTGTCCTCGACGCGGCGTCGGCCGCGGGGATCCCCGTGCGCGTGGGCGTGAACGCGGGAAGCATCGAGCGCGACCTGCGGGGCCTCGCCGCCCGGGAGCCGGCGCGCGCGATGGCCGAGAGCGCCTTCCGCCACCTGGAGATGATCGAGAACGCCGGTTTCACGGACCTCGTTTTCAGCCTGAAGTCCTCCGACGCCCTGGCCACGATCGAGGCCAACCGGATATTCGCCCTAAACAACGACTACCCCCTGCACCTCGGCGTGACCGAGGCCGGGCCCGCACTCACCGGGACCGCCGTGTCGGCCGCCGCCCTGGCGATCCTCCTCGACGAGGGGATCGGCGACACGATCCGGATCTCCCTCTCGGGAGATCCCGTCCGGGAGGTCATCGTCGCCGCGGCCGTTTTGTCGGCCCTCGGTCTTCGCGGCGACATTCCCCGCATCGTCTCCTGCCCGACCTGCGGCAGGGCATGGATCGACGTCGCCGCCGCGGCCGAACGTCTCGAACGGGAGCTCCTCGGGATCAGGCGGCCGATCACCGTGGCGGTGATGGGCTGCGAGGTGAACGGTCCGGGAGAGGCCGCCGGCGCCGACATCGGCATCGCGGGGGCGCGAGGCGGCGCGGTCCTCTTCCGCCACGGCCGGGTCGTCCAGACCATCGAGGGCGACTACGTCGAGGAACTCGTCGCCGAGGTCAGGCGACTCGTCGACGACCAGGACGGCGCGGGCGATCCCCCCGAATGAAAAATCGTGGTAAAGAATCCGGGGATGTGGTATATTTCCGGCGTGCCGTCGCGGGTCGTATCTCCTGAGGCCGACACGCCATATCACGCACCGACCGGTGGCGGCCGGGCACGCGTTCTCTCGTGAGGGGAGAGAGGAGGACACGCATGAAGGGTACGGGTTGGTTGTTGGCGCTGACCGCGGTCCTGTTGATCGGCGTCGCCGTTCCGGCGGCGGCCGACGAGTGCGCGCTGGCCATTGACAAGACGGTCGCCTCGGGCGTCTCGCTCGTCCGCTTCGACGGGATCGCCTACCGGATCTTCACCGACAAGCCGATCGCCGTCGCGTTCGACCGTGTCGATGACGTCCGGGTCCAGCTCACCGTAAAGCCCATCTTCGTACAGCCGACGATGATGTGCGAAGTCGCGGTGCAGTGGGGATGCTTTCCGCCGCTCGTCCTTTCGCTGGACGGCGGGGGTGGAAGCTCGTTTCTCCTCAACACCGAGACGGGGTACGCGGAGAAGTAGCGCGTTCAATATTTTTACGCACGTGAAAGAAATTTGACTCTCCCGGCGTCGCACGACCGGGAGATTCGTCCCTTCCGCCGGACATATTCCATAATAGCCTGTCGGACAACGAGATGCAGTGCTGCCGCGCGGGGCCGTTCCGCGCGATTCTGGTACACAACTTGCGCATATACAAGTGAAGCCCGCGGTAACAGGAAGAGGTGTTGCTGCTGATAGCAGACCCCCATCGTTGAATGTCCTGTCCGGGCAGTATCGTACTCGCCTGGGGGCTCGGTTATCGGGAAAGTGGCAGGTGTGCCGCCTGCCACTTTTCTTTTTGTGTCCGGTGTCGTGGAAGCGGCGAAAGGTCAGTCGGCGCCGTTCGGGGTCGCTTCGTCATCGGCCGGCTGCGCCGGTTCGACGAAGATCGTCTTGTGCCGCAGGGTGACCGCCGTGCCCGGCGCCGCCTTCCGCGGCTTGCGGACGTAGCGTTTCTCCGTGTAGAGGACGGGGACGGTCGTCGCGTTCCGGGCCTTGCTGAACCAGGCGGCGATCGCCGCGGCCCGCTCGATGACGCGTTTCGGCGTCGAGGGCGTCGCGCCCCGGAGAACCACGTGGGAGCCGGCGACGCCCTGGGCATGGAACCAGAGATCGCCGGGGGCCGCCACCCGGTGCGTCAGTTCGTCGTTTTCCCGGTCCGTCCGGCCGACGAGGACGGTATGGCGATCGTCGAGCCGGAATCGCCGGAAGGATCCACGCCGTCCCGCCGGGGCGCGGCCCGCCCGCGCGAGACGGGCGGGCCGTACCATCCCGAGAAGCTCCTCGAGGCCGGTCGCGTTCTCGATGCGATCGAGCCGCTTCCGGAGGCTCGCCACCTCGCGCCTGACCTCCCCGCGGCGATTGCGGATGACGATCGCCCCCTTCTCCCCCTTTTTCGCCTTCGTGAAGTAGCCGCGGATGTTCGCGTCCGGCGAGCGCGCCGGATCGAGGGGGATCGTGACATCCCGCGTGCCGGAGAAATCGCGCACGGTGATCGACGACATCCCCGGCTTCATCCGGTGACGGTGCGTCACGAGAAGATCCCCGGCGCGGCGGTGCTCGCCCGCGCGCTGCGCCTCGGCGAGGTCGCGGTCGAGGTTCTCCTCGAGACGTTCCTGCCGCCGGAGATCGCGGCGGGCCGCGGCGACGGCCTGCTCGCGAAGGGCGTCGGTGAAGGCGGGCAGCAGGACGGCGGCGCCACGGCCGGCGAGGGCGTCGAGGACGTCCGTCGCCTCGCGCCCCGGTTCCGGGACGGGCAGCTCGACGGGATAGACGGTGTGGATCCCCGCCTCGCCGGAGGCTGGGAAATCGTAGATACGCCAACGCCGCTCGCCGGAGACGAGCGCGTCACCGATCAGGCGGAGGTCTTCCCACACGAGCGCGGGATCGCCGTTCCGGCAGTCGGCGAGCGCGCGCGCGAGGACGGGGTCGACACCGCCCACCCCGGCGACGAGAGCCGCCGCGACCGCGCGGGCGGCGTGCCAGGCGCGCGTGTGCCCGGGGAGGGATGCGGGCCCGTCCGGGACGCACGCCCCGGCGATCGCGGCCGGCACGTCCGCGGGCAGGTCGAGGATCGAGAGCGGTTTCGGCGGCAGCGTCTCGTCGGCCGCCGCCGGGACGGCAGTTTTCGGGGACCCGAGCGATTCGAGGGCCGATCCGTCGGCGCCGAAGAGGACGAGCGTCTTGCCCGCCGGCGTCAGGTCGAGCCGCAGCGTGAGCGCCTCCTCCTCTCCCCAGCCCGTGCCGCCGCGGAGGTGGAAGAGGAGGATCCGTTCGAGTCCGACCGCCTCGACGCGTTCGATGCGGGAGTTGTCGAGGCGCCGCAGCGGCTCGGACGCGGCGCCCGGGCCGGCGAGCGGGCGGTCGCCCGGGACGAGCTCGGTCGTCCGGCCGTACCGCAGGATGTGCAGGCACGGTCGCGGGGCGCCGTCGAGCTCGATCGTGAACCCGCCGGCGAACCGCGCGATGCGCACGATCGACGATCCGCGCAGCAGCGCGTCGAACTCGATCCCTGCGGCGTATGCGGTCAAGCTGTTCATCGGCGGAATGATACGCGTCGGCGCACGGCATGTCAAACGATCGGCGGGATCCCGCCCGCCCGGCCGAGATAATGGTTTACACGGGATGCCGTCTCGTGGTACGCTATGGTTACTGCTTGTAAGCCTTCAGCCACATGTCGTGCGATTTCCGCGAGCGCGGCCGCGCGCCGGGCGTTGTCGCGCATCGGACGTTGCGTTCCGTCGTGTGCGGTACGCCGTCCGGGTGGGGTCGCACCGGCGGGATCGCCCACCCGGGAGGGAGGGGAGGTGATGCGGCCGACGCGGATTGGTATCTTTCGATAAATCGTCTTTGCATCGCTGCGACCGGCGGCGGCCCGCGGGCCGGCCGCCGAACGGAGGGGAAACGCATGAAGAGGATATTCGCGATCGCCGTCGTCTGCATCCTGCTCGCCGCGGGCGCGACCGCCCAGACGCCGCTCGGATACATGGGGCTCTACGCCGACGGCGCGCACGGCACGTGGTGCGCGACGGGGTCCGGCTTCTACCCGGTCGAGATGTGGATCTGGTGCCTGGCCGGCATCAACGGGCAGATCTGCGCCGAGTTCATGATCGGGTACCCGGCGAACGTCATCACGAGCACGGTCACGGCGAACACCGACGCCATCTCGGTCACGCTGGGCGACCTTGCCAGCGGCATGAGCGCCTGCCTCAAGGAGTGCAACGAATCGTGGCTCTGGTTCTTCCACCAGACGCTGTACGTCTCCGATCCGACGCTGACATTCGTCCAGATACTCGGGCACCCGGACGTCGGCGTCTACCAGTTCGCCAACTGCAACGAGGGATTCCCGACCGAGCCCTGCGTGGCGTTGACGCATCTCTACCTCAACGCGGGACCGGAGCTCCCCGAGTGCCAGACGACCGCCGTCGAGACGGCGAGCTGGGGGGCGATCAAGTCGATGCTCGAATAGGCCGGCGCCGCGCGCCGGCGGAAAGGAAACCATGAAGAAGCTGCTTCTCGGCGCCGCCATCCTGGCCGTGACGGCGACCGGGGCGAACGCCATGGTGCCCCTCGGCTACATGGGCCTCTATGCCGACGGCGAGCGTGGCTCGTGGTGCGTCACCGGCGTCGGATTCTATCCGGTCGAGATGTGGATCTGGGCCCTTCCGGGCGAGCTCGGCTCGATCTGCGCCGAGTACATGATCGCCTACCCGGCGAACGTCATCCAGAGCACGGTGACTTTTCACGATCCGATCATCTCGGTGGCGCTCGGAAACATCGCCTCCGGGCTCAGCGTCTGCTTCACCGAGTGCCGGTACGACTGGTACTGGATCGCACACCAGCTGCTCTACGTGACCGGTCCGGAGAAAACGGCGGTCCGGATCGTCGCCCACCCCGATGTCGGCGTCTACCAGTTCGCCAACTGCACGCCCGGCTACCCCCTCGAGCCCCTCGTCATCCTCACGAACCTCTACATCAACTACGGCTTCGATGATGCCGAGTGCATGGGAACGGCCGTCGAGGAGGCGAGCTGGGGGGCGATCAAGTCGATGCTCGACTGACGGCGCCAGCCTGACGGAAAACGATCGCGGGGATCCCGGGCGGATCCCCGCGTTTTTTCCGGTGCCGGAAAGCCGTTGCATCCCGCGGGCGTTGCCGCTACCATCCGGTCGATCGCGCGCCGGCGGGCGCGCCGCACGCACGACCGACAAGGAGAATGCATGATCACGAGCATGACCGGATACGGCAGGGGCGAGGCGACGTCGAAGGCCGGGAGGGTGGCGGCGGAGATCAGGACGGTCAACCACCGGTTCATCGATTTCTCGATCCGCATGCCGCGGCCCCTGAGCGGCTACGAGACCGAGGTGGAGAAGCTCCTCCGGCGCAAGCTCGGACGCGGGCACGTCTACGTCAACGTCTCGGTCGACCGCGGGACGGAGGCGGCGGCCGCCGGGATCGACCGCGCCTTCCTCCGGCGAGCCTTCCGGGAGCTCCAGGCCTTCGCGAAGCGCGAGAAGATCCCCGGCACGGTCGACATCAACACGCTCCTCTCTTTGCCCGACGCCTTCTCGAACGGCCCCGAGAGCGCGCCGCCCACGGCCCTGTGGCGGATCGCCAGGAAGGCCCTCGACGAGGCGGCCGACCGGTGCGTGGAGATGAGACGGCGGGAGGGAGCCGCCCTCGAGGCCGACATCGCCCGCCGGCTCAAGGGGATCGGCAAGACCGCGGCGCGGATCGAGAAGAACGCCCCGGCGGCCCTCGCGGCGGCCGTCGAGCGGGCGCGCCGCCGTCTCGCCCAGATCGTCGAGAACCAGGAGATCGACGAGCAGCGCTGGGCCACCGAGGCGGCGATCATGGCCGACCGGGCCGACTTCTCCGAGGAGATCGTCCGTCTCAAGAGCCACCTCGAGCAGTTCGGCCACGTCCTCTCCACGGGGGGCGAGGTGGCGAAGAAGCTCACCTTCCTCCTGCAGGAGATCCACCGCGAGGCGACGACGATGGGCAACAAGGCGACCGAGGCGGCGATCATCCGCGACGCCATCAACGTGAAGGAAGCGGTGGAGAAGATCCGCGAGCAGGTCCAGAACCTCGAATGACCGGCGCGGCCGGGATCGGCGCCCGGCGGGAGGGGCCATGCTGCTGAACATCGGATTCGGAAACGTCGTCGCGGCGGACAAGGTCGTCGCCGTCGTCGGCGCGGACTCGGCGCCGATGCGCCGCCGCCGCGAGGAGGCCCGCCAGGCGGGCAAGCTCATCGACGCCACCCAGGGGCGCAAGACGCGGGCCGTCATCGTCACGAGCACCGACCACGTCATCCTCTCCGCCGTCGCGGTGGAGACGATCGCCCAGCGGTGGAACGAGCGGCGGGGGGGAGCGGAGGAGCGATGACGCGGCGGACGTTCATCCTGGTGATCTCCGGCCCCTCGGGCGTCGGCAAGTCGACCGTCGCCGCCCGCGTCCTCGAGCGGGGCGGGAAGATCGTTTCGTCGGTCTCGGTGACCACGCGGCCGCCGCGCGGGGAGGAGACCGACGGCGAGGCCTACGTCTTCGTCGACAGCGGGGAATTCGAGCGGCGCCGCGAGGCGGGCGAGTTCCTCGAGTGGGCCGAGGTCCACGGCCACCTCTACGGCACACCGGCCGGATTCGTCGACCGCGCCCTCGGCGGCGGCGATTGCGTCCTTCTCGAGATCGACGTGCAGGGAGGCACGGAGGTCAAGCGGAAGCGCCCCGAGGCCGTTCTCGTCTTCCTCCTCCCGCCGTCGGAGCAAGCGCTCGGGAAACGGCTGCGCGGCCGGGGGACGGACGACGAGGAGGTCGTCGCCCGGCGGCTCGAAAAGGCCGCGTGGGAGACGGGATTCAGCGAGATGTACGACTACGTCGTCGTCAACGACCGACTCGAGCGATGCGTCGACGACGTTCTCGCCATCCTGCGGGCAGAGTCGCTTCGCCGGGCACGCGCGGTCTTTTAACGTTGATATTCTCCCCGGATTGTATTAATAATATCAGTTCCCGGGACAACGACCCGAACGGAGCCGCCGGCGCCGCCGGCGGGCCGGCACCGCCCGCGGGGGCGCGCAACGAGGAAACACGGGAGAGGCAGATGCCGCAGAAGGAGACACGGGCGCTGGAAAAGGTGCTCGACAGGATTCCGAACCGCTACGAGGCCATCCGGGTGATCGCGAAAGAGGCGCGGCGGATCAATACGATCATCCGTCTCTCCGGCGAGGAGATCGAGATGAAGCCGACCACCATCGCGATGAACCGTCTCATCGACGGGAAAGTGAAGTTCGCGTATGCAGACGAGGCGGAGGAGGAGTAAGGGCGGGAACGGTCCGCTCGCCGGCGCGCGCATCCTGCTCTTCGTGACCGGCGGCATCGCCGCCTACAAGTCCGCCTCCCTCGTGCGTCTGCTCAGGCGGGCCGGCGCGTCGGTGCGCGTCGTCATGACCGCCGGCGCCGTCCGCTTCGTGCAGCCCCTGACCTTCGACGTCCTCTCGGAACATCCCGTCTGCACCGATGTCTTCGAATCGCCCGACGGCGGCGGCGTGCGCCACATCGAGCTGGCGAACTGGGCCGACGCGGCGGTCGTCGCCCCGGCGACGGCCGACCTGCTCGCGAAGGCCGCCGCGGGGATCGCCGACGACCTCGCGACGACGACGATCCTCGCCCTGCGGGCGCCCCTCCTGATCGCTCCCTCGATGAACGAGGCGATGTGGGTTTCCGCCCCCGTCCGCCGCAACGTCGAACGACTCGCCGCCGACGGGCGGCGCTTCGTCGAGCCCGGCACGGGTCACCTCGCGTGCGGCGAGGCCGGCGCGGGGCGCATGGCCGAGCCGGAGGAGATCGTCCGGGCCCTCGGGGTTCTTCTCGCGCCGGGCGACCTCGACGGCGTGCGCGTTCTCGTCTCGGCCGGCCGGACCGAGGAGGAGATCGATCCGGTCCGCTACCTCTCGAACCGATCCTCCGGGCGGATGGGCTTCGCCCTCGCGCGCGAGGCGGCCGGGCGGGGCGCGCGGGTGACCCTCGTGCACGGTCCCGTCGACGTCCCGGCGCCCGCGGTAAACCGCGTCACGGCGGTGCGATCGGCTGCGGAGATGAAGCGGGCGCTCGGCCGCGCCTTTCCCCGCTGCGACGTCCTCTTGATGGCCGCGGCCGTCGCCGATTTCACGCCGGCCCGGCGAGCCGGAAACAAGATCAAGCGGGAAAACGGCCAGCTCGCCGTCGACCTCGTCCCCGTCCCCGACATCCTCGCATCCCTCGCCGAACGGAAGAAGCCGGGACAGCTCGTCGTCGGCTTCGCCCTCGAGACGGAGGACGCCGAGCGGAACGCGCGCCGGAAGCTCGCCGACAAGAAGTGCGACCTTCTCGTTCTGAACCGCGTCGGCGAGAAGACGGGATTCGGCGTCGACACGAACGCCGTCGCCGTGTTCGGCGGGCAACGGAAGCTCTTCGAGACGCCCGTCGTGTCGAAAGACGAGGCGGCGGCGCGGATCATAGACGCCGTCGTCGGTGCGCGCGCACGGAAGGGCCGGTCGTGACGGACAAGACGGAGAGGGAAACGGTCGTTGCGGCGCGCGCGTGGCTCGCCCGCCGGCGCGCGGCGGGGGCCGCGGTCGTCTACCGGGTCGCGGGCGAGGAAATCCCGGCGCCGGGGATTGCGACGGCCGGGAACGAGCAAGCCGGGAACGCGCCGGCGGCGCGGAAGGAAACGCGAAACGCGAACGCGCCGGCCGGGAACGCACCGTGCATCCGGCGCCGGACGGCCCCCGCGCAGGCGGGGCTCTTCGGCGGAGCGCCGGCGGCCTCCCCCGCGGAAGACGACGACATGGACCTCGGCGAACTCGAGGCGGCCGTGGCCGCCTGCGCGAAGTGCGCGCTCCGGGAGACGCGCACGAAGACCGTCTTCGGCGCGGGAAACGCCGCCAGACGGATCGTCTTCATCGGCGAGGCCCCGGGCCGCGACGAGGACCTCTCCGGGGAGCCCTTCGTCGGCCGCGCGGGCCAGCTTCTGACGAAGATACTCGCCTCGGTCGGCTTCGACCGCGACGACGTCTACATCACGAACATCCTGAAGTGCCGTCCGCCGAACAACCGCGATCCCCTCGAGGGGGAGGTCGAGGCGTGCGAGGCGTGGCTGCGGCGGCAGCTCGAGTTGATCGATCCCGTCCTGATCGTCGCCCTCGGGCGCGTGGCGGGGCAGAACCTCCTCAAGCGGAACGCGTCCCTCAAGGTGCTCCGCGGGGGGGTCCACTACTACGACGACATCCGCGTCCTCGTGACGTACCACCCGGCCGCCCTGCTCCGCAACCCGAACCTCAAGCGGGCCGCCTGGGAGGACATCCAGCTCGTCCGGAAACTCTACGACGAGGAGATGGCGGGGTAACGGGCGGAGCCGACGGGACGGCCGCCGGAAGGACAGGCGACGATGGCGAAGACGACAGGGCAGACCGCCCCCGACGCGGTCATCGACCGCGTGCCCCCGCAGGCGGTCGACGCCGAGCGCGCGGTGCTCGGCGGCATCCTCCTCGAGCAGGAGGCGGCGACCCGGGCGATCGAGATCCTCCCGCCCGAGGCCTTCTACCGCCCGGCGCACGGGCGCGTCTACCGGGCGATGATCGCGCTCTTCATGCGGCGCGAACCGATCGACGCGATGACCCTCTCTGAGGAGCTGCGCCGCGCCGGCGATCTCGATGCGATCGGCGGCCCCGGCGCGCTCACCGAGCTCGTCGACTCCGTGCCGACAGCGGCGAACATCGAGTACTACGCGAACATCGTGCTCGAGAAGCACATCCTCCGGCAGCTGATCCGCGCCTCCACCGAGATCGCCGGCGAGTGCTACCGCGCCGGGGAACCGGCCGACACGATCCTCGACGAGGCCGAGCAGAAGATCTTCCGCATCTCGGAGAACCGCGTCACCTCGGGGTTCACCCACATCAAGGAGATCCTCAAGGAGCGCTTCGAGGAGATCCAGCGCATCCACGAGACGCGCGAGAGCGTCACGGGGATCTCGAGCGGGTTCCTCGACCTCGACAAGTACACGGCCGGCTTCCACCAGAGCGACTTCGTCATCATCGCGGGGCGGCCGTCGATGGGGAAGACGAGCTTCGCCCTGAACGTCGCGCAGCACGTCTCCCTCGTCGACCGCAAGCCCGTGGCGATCTTCAGCCTGGAAATGTCCCGCGAGCTCCTCGTCCAGCGTCTCCTCTGCGCCGAGGCGCAGGTCGACGCGCAGAAGGTCCGCCGCGGCTTCACCTCGGCCAAGGACATCGAGCGGCTGACGAACGCCGCCGGGCTCCTCTCCGAGGCGCCCATCTTCATCGACGACGCCCCGGCGATCACGACCCTCGACATGCGGGCGCGCGCGCGGCGGCTCAAGGCCGAGCACGACCTGGCGATGGTCGTCGTCGATTATCTCCAGCTCGCCCGGGCGAGCGAGCGGTCGGAGAACCGGCAGCAGGAGATCTCCTCGATCTCCCGCTCCCTCAAGGCGCTCGCGAAGGAGCTCGACATCCCCGTCCTCGCCCTCTCGCAGCTCAGCCGCGCCGTCGAGTCGCGCGGCGGCGACAAGCGCCCGATGCTCTCCGACCTCCGCGAGTCCGGCGCGATCGAGCAGGACGCCGATCTCGTCCTCTTCCTCTACCGGCCGGAGTTCTACGACCCGGGCGACCCCGAGAAGGAGGGGATCGCCGAGCTCATCATCGGCAAGCAGCGGAACGGTCCGACCGGCACGGTCAACCTGCTCTTCGAGAAGCAGTATACGCGGTTCCGGTCGCTCGCCGCGCCGGTGGGCGCCGGCGGGGGCGGCGGCGACGAGTACTTCGAGACCTGACCGACGGCCCCGCGGGGCCGCGGAGGTGACCGGATGAGACTGCTCGCGATGCTCGGCAGGTTCTTCCTCGGGTTCGTCGAAGAGATCGGTGGCATCTCGATCCTCTTCTGGCAGCTGGTGCAGTCGGTCCCGAAGCTCTTCCGCAACATGCGCAACACCTTCGACCAGATGGAGAAGATCGGCATCGGCTCGATCCCGCTCGTCGTCGTCACCTCGCTGTTCGTCGGCGCCGTCACGGCCGTCCAGGCGGCCTACCAGTTCCACGGCTACATCCCCCTCCACTACGTTGGCGCCGTCGTGGGCAAGACGGTCACGCTCGAACTCGGCCCCGTCCTCACCGCCCTCGTGGTGGGCGGGCGGGTGAGCGCGGCGATCGCCGCCGAGCTCGGCACGATGAAGGTCACCGAGCAGATCGACGCGATGGAGATGATCGCCATCGACCCGATCGAGTATCTCGTCCTCCCGCGCATGGTGGCGGCGACGATCATGCTGCCCGTTCTCACGATCTTCTCCGACCTGCTCGCCATCGTCGGGGGGATGGTCGTCTCGAAGATCTCGATGGGCGTCGGGTACGCGATGTTCGCCAACGGGCTCAAGCTCCTCTTCCGGTACCAGGACGTCGTGGGCGGGCTGATGAAGACCTTCGTCTTCGGCTTCATCATCGCCCTGATGGGCTGCTACAACGGATTCGCCACGCGGGGAGGCGCCGAGGGGGTCGGGATCTCGACGATGCGGGCCGTCGTCTCCTCCTGCCTGCTCATCCTCGTCTCCAACTACCTGCTTGCGACGCTGATATTCCGGGTCCTGTTCGCCCCGGAATAGGGGAGGTGAGACGGTGCACTGGGAATGCGACGACCCGATCATCCGCCTGCGGGGGATCTCGAAGACCTTCAAGGGCACGCGCGTGCTCGACCGTCTCGATCTCGACATCGAGCGTTGCCGGACCCTCGTCGTGATCGGGCGGAGCGGCTGCGGCAAGAGCGTCCTGCTCAAGCACATCACGGGGCTGCTTCGCCCCGACGAAGGCACCATCTTTTTCGAGGACAACGACATAACGCATTTCTCGCGGAGAAAGATATTTGAAATGCGCATGCGCTTTGGTATGCTCTTCCAGGGCGCGGCCCTCTTCGATTCGATGACGGTCGGGGAGAACGTGGGGCTGCCGCTCAGGAAGCACACCGATCTCGGGGAAGAGGAGATCCAGCGCATCGTCTGCGAGAAGCTGCGGCTCGTCGGGCTGACCGGGATCCACGACACCATGCCGGCCGAGCTGAGCGGGGGGATGAAGAAGCGGGTGGGTCTCGCGCGGGCGGTGGTGATGAATCCCGACGTGGTCCTCTACGACGAGCCGACCACGGGCCTCGATCCGATCATGTCGGACGTCATCAACGAACTGATCAGGGGGCTCGAGCGGGAGTTGAACATCACGTCGGTCGTCGTCACGCACGATATCAAGAGCGCGTACAAGGTCGGCGACCGCATCGCCATGCTGCACGGCGGACGGATCATCTTCAGCGGGACGCCCGGGGAGACCCGCGAGACGCGGGATCCGATCGTGAGACAGTTCATCGAGGGGACCGCCGAAGGCCCGATCAAGGCGGTCTGACGGAAGCCGGGGGAGCGTCGAATGACCTACAGGCGACTCGAGTTGCGCGTCGGATTCACGATCTTTCTCGCCATCCTCGTCCTCACCGTGGGACTGATGTGGTTCCAGGGGTTCAAGATCGGCAGGACGACGTGGGATCTCCACGCCGTCTTCCCGATGGTCGGCGGGATCGACCCCGGCGACGTGGTGAACGTGAACGGCGTGGAGCGCGGCGAGGTGAAGCGCGTGGAGCTGCGCGACCGCGACGTCCTGGTGACGATGAAGCTCCGCGACGTGGACGGCATCCCGGACGATTCCCGCGTCGTGCTGCAGACGGTCGGGATCATGGGCGAGCGCGTCGTCTCGATCATCCTCGGCGAATCCGATGTCCACGTCGAGCCGGGGGCGGTGCTCCAGGGCGTCTACGACCCGGGGATCTCCGAGGCCCTCGCGCACATGGGCATCCTGCTCGAGGATCTCACGCTGCTCGCGCGCGACATCCACGAGATCACCGGCGTGCTGACGAAGGGGGAGCGGCTCGACTCGACGATCGCCAATCTCGCCGCGATCACCGGCGAGCTGCGCCGGACGCTGGACGTGAACGCTCCCGAGTTCGAGCGGGGGATCGCCTCCTTCCGGCGCTCGAGCGAGCGCATGGAGGATTTCGTCGAGCGGAACGCCGAACGCATGGACAGCATCGTCGTCTCCATCGATGAGATGAGCGGCGATCTGCCCGCGCTCGTCGATCGGATGAACGAGCTGACGGCGGCCCTCGCGGGGATCGCCGCGCGGCTCGAGGACGACGAGAGCACGCTCGGCTCGCTCATCCACGACCGCGAGCTGATGGACCGACTCGAGGAGGCCCTGGCCGGGTTCGACGAACTCGTCACCGACATCAAGGCGAATCCGAAACGATACTTCAAGGTAGAGATCTTCTGACAGAGGGACGTGCCAATGCAGGGCGAGAAGAACGTTTGCATCATTCCCGCGGCGGGGCGCGGCATCAGGTTCAGCCGGGATCTGCCGAAAAGCTTCTACCCGATCGAGGGCAGGACGCTCCTCGCGCGGTCGATCGCGGCGGTGGCCGCCTGGGGCGGCGTTTCGCGCTTCGTCGTGATGGTCCTCTCGGGAATGGAGGACCGCGCGCGGGAAACCCTCGCGCCCGAACTCGAGGAAATCGAATACTCGGTCCACGCCGGCGGCGAGACCCGCCAGGAATCGGTGGCTCGCGGCCTCGCCGAGGTGGGGGAGGCCGATCTCGTGCTCGTGCACGACGCGAGCCGGCCGGTCTTCTCCGTGCCGATGGTCGAGCGGATCGTGAAGGCGGCCCGCGAGTACGGGGCCGCCGTCCCGGTGCTCCAGGTTACGGACTCGATCGCGAGGATCCGCGACGAGGCGATCGAGAGCGCCATCCCCCGCGACCGCGTCGTCGGGATACAGACGCCGCAGGCCTTCCGGCTCGACGTGCTCAGGAAAGCCTTCGAGGCCGCCGAGGAATCGGGACGGACGGCGACCGACGAGAGTTCCCTCGTCCTCGCCGCCGGTTTCCCCGTCCGGGCGGTCGAGGGGGAACGCTGGAACATCAAGGTGACGTACAAGGAAGACGTCGATATCGTCAGGAGCTTTCTCGTGGGGGCCAGGCTGGAGATGCCGACCGCCGGCGAATGACCGGTCGCCGGCGACGGGAAACGACGTCGAATGCCGCCGCCGGGCATCCCCCGGCGGTTTGGCTTCCCGGCGGGGAAAGGGAGCGATGACGGAGGACGCGCTGCGGATCGGGATCGGGTACGACATCCACCCGCTCGCCGGGGGGCGCCCCCTCGTGCTCGGTGGCGTCGAGATCCCGCACGACCGGGGGCTCGCCGGCCACTCGGACGCCGACGCCCTCGTGCACGCGCTCTGCGACGCCATCCTCGGGGCGCTGAACCTCGGGGATCTCGGGGCGCACTTCCCCGAGACAGACGAGTTCGCGGGGATCGCGAGCCTCGAACTGCTCCGCCGGGTCGCCGCGATGGCGGCCGAACGGGGCTGGCGCATCGTGAACGCCGACTGCATCGTCCACGCCGAGCGGCCGGCCATCGCGCCGCACCGGGCGGAGATGTCGAGGCGGATGGCGGAGGCGGCGGGTATCGACGCGGCCGTCGTCTCGGTGAAGGCGACGCGCGGCGAGGGGCTCGGCCCGGTGGGGGAGGAGCGCGGGATCGCCGCGCGGGCCGTGGTGCTGCTGGCGAGGACGTGACCGGCGCCGCGAGGGGCGCGGCGAGAAAAGGAACGAGGCGACGGTGAGCGACGTGCGGGTACGGTTCGCGCCGAGTCCGACCGGGCATCTCCACATGGGGGGGGCGCGGACGGCCCTCTTCAACTGGCTCTTCGCGCGGCACGAGGGCGGGCGGTTCATCGTGCGCGTCGAGGACACGGACCGCGAACGCTCCGACCCCGCCCTGGAGACGCAGCTGCTCGAGGACCTCGCCTGGCTCGGGCTCGACTGGGACGAGGGGCCGGGCAGAAACGGCTCCCGGGGTCCCTACCGCCAGTCAAACCGCATGGAGATCTACCGGACGCACGTCGACCGCCTTCTCGCCGCCGACATGGCCTATCCCTGCTTCTGCACCGAGGAGGAACTCGATCGGAAACGGGAGGAGATGACCGCCCGGGGCGAGCCCCCGCGGTACGACGGCAGCTGCAGCCAACTGACCGCGGCGGAACGGGAGCGCCTGCGCGGCGAGGGGCGCCTCGCGAGCGTCCGTTTCCGCTTTCCCGCCGAAGAGGAGCGGCGGATCGAGGACATCATCCGCGGCGAGGTCGTCTTTCCGCCGGGGATGGTCGGCGACTTCGTCGTCATGCGCTCGAACGGCATGCCGACCTACAACTTCGCCGCCGCCGTCGACGACGCCATGATGGAGATCACCCACGTCGTGCGCGGCGAGGAGCACCTGTCCAACACCCTCCGGCAGATCGTGATCTACGAGTCCCTCGGCCTCGACGCGCCGCGGTTCGCGCACCTGCCGCTCATCCTCGGGGCCGATCGCTCGAAGCTGAGCAAGCGGCACGGCGCGCCGAACGTGGCCGATTTCCGAGAGCGCGGTTTTCCGCGCGACGGCATCGTCAACTACCTCGCCTTCCTCGGCTGGTCTCCCGGCGACGGGCGCGAGATCCTCTCCGTGGAGGAGCTCGTCCGGGTTTTCACGCTCGAGCGCGTCTCGCCGAGCCCGAGCATCTTCGACGAGGTGAAGATGGAGTGGGTGTGCGCGCGGCACGTGCGCGACGGCGGCGCGGCGCGGTTTCTCGACGACGCGCTTCCCTGGTTCCCGCCCGGCTTCGCCGGGACCTACGACCGCGCGGCGCTCGGGCGGATATTCGACATCGCCGCGGAGCAGCTCCCCGCCTTCTCCCGGCTCGCCGCCGCGGTTGCGCCCTTCCGGCCGGGATCGCCGGAGCTGGACGAGGAGGCGCGCGTGGCGCTCGCCGGCGCGGCGCCGATCCTTCGCGCCGTCCGGGATGCCCTCGCCGGACTCGACGCGTGGGAACGCGACGCCATCGCGGCGGCCGTGAAATCGGCGGGAGCGGCGGTGGGCGCGAAGGGCCGGCATCTCTTCATGCCCCTTCGGGCGGCGCTCACGGGGGCCGTGCACGGGCCGGATCTCGCCGCCGTCATCGCCGTCAGGGGGCGCGAGGACGTGCTTTGCGCGCTCGACGCCGCCGCGACGGACGGCGGGGGAAAGGGGCGGCCCTCATGAAAATCGCGGTGCTTCTCGGCGGGCGATCGCCCGAGCGCGACGTCTCGATCGCGAGCGGCACGGGTGTGCTCGCCGCACTCCGCAGGCGCGGACACGACGCGGCGGCGGTCGATCCGGCCCTTCCCGGCGGCGAGGCCGCGGCGGGCGGCGGTCGCATCGACGAGACGCCGGGAACGCCGCCGCCGCCCCTCGAACCCGGAAAGGTCCTCGGGTGGCTCTCCTCGCCGGCGATCCTCGAGGCGGAGGCAGTCTTCGTGGGTTTGCACGGGGGGAGCGGCGAGGACGGCACCGTTCAGGCGCTGCTCGGGGAGGCGGGAATCCCCTTCGCCGGCACCGGCGTGCTCGGCTCGGCGCTGGCGATGGACAAGGACCGGTCGAAAGCCCTCTTCCGCGAGGCGGGCGTCTCGACCGCCGACCATCTCCTCGTGCCGGCCGGCCTCGCGGCGGGCGATTTCGTCGGGGCCGTCCGGGAGCGCATCGGGTATCCGCTCGTCGTCAAGCCGAACACGCAGGGATCCAGCGTCGGCTTCTCGTTCGTCGAGGGCCCGGACGCGCTCGACGCCGCTCTCGCCGAGGCGCACCGGTGGGACGACGCGATCGTCGAGGCATACGTGCCCGGACGAGAGGTGACCGTGGCGATACTCGACGGAAGGGCCCTCCCCGTCGTCGAGATCATCCCCGAGGGGGGATTCTACGATTACAAGCGAAAGTACACGAAGGGTACGAGCCGGTACGTCGCGCCGGCCGATCTGCCGGCAAAGACGGCCGGGCGTCTCGCGCGCGAGGCCGTTCTCGCATTCCGGGCCCTGCGCTGCCGCGACTACGCGCGCGTCGATTTCCGGCTGAGGGAGGATGGCGTGCCCGCCTGCCTCGAGGTCAACACCCTTCCCGGCATGACGGAGCTCAGCCTCGTGCCGATGGCGGCCGCCGCCGCGGGCATCGGCTTCGACGAGCTCGTCGAGCGGATCTGCCGCATGGCCGTCGAGCGGCGCAGCACAGACAGGAGTTGACGATGGACCGTATGGAATCCCTGATGCGGGAGCTGGTCGAGGCCGTCGGCGTGCCCGGTTACGAGGGGGAGGTCTTCGATTTGATGGCCCGCAACCTCGAGGGGGTGGCCGCGATCGAACGCGACCGCCTCGGCTCGCTGATCGCCCGTCTCGAAAAGGGGCCGGAGCGTCCGCGCGTCATGGTGGCGGCCCACATGGACGAGATCGGCTTCATGGTGTCCCATTTCACGGGCAACTTCATCCGGTTCAACACGCTCGGCGCGTGGTGGGAACCGCGCATGATCGGTCTCCCCGTCGTCGTCCGCACGTCGCGCGGCGACGTGCGGGGCGTCGTTTCGTCGAAGAGCCCCTTCATGATGGAGCGGGAGGAGCGCGACAAGCCCGTCAAAACGAAAGACCTCTTCGTCGACGTCGGGCTCACGGGGAAGAAGACGCCGGAGAGCCTCGGGATCCGTCCGGGCGATCCGATCGTGCCGTGGGGGCCCTTCACCATGCTCGCCGGCGGGAAGACGTACATGGCCAAGGCCTGGGACGACCGCCTCGGCTGCGCCGTGCTCGTCGAGTCGCTTCGCCGCCTCTCCCGTTTCCGCCCGGTGAACGCCGTCTACGGCGTCGGCACGGTCCAGGAGGAGGTCGGCCTCCGCGGGGCGCAGACCGCCGCGCACCGCGTCGATCCCGACGTCTGTGTCGCCGTCGACGTCAACATCGCGAGCGATCTGCCGGGCGCGCCCGAGGGGAGCACGGAAAAGCTCGGGGCGGGCGTGTCGATCTGCGTCTACGACGCCTCGCTCATTCCGAACACGAGGCTGCGCGATCTCGTGATCGCCGTGGCGGAGAAGAAGAAGATCCCCTATCATTTTTCCGCGATACCGCTCGGTGGCACCGACGGCGGGCGCGTGCAGGTCAGCCGGGACGGCGTGCCGACGATCGTCCTCGGCGTGCCGACGAGATACATCCACAGCGCGGCGGGGATCGTCCTTCGCCGCGACGTCGACAGCGCGGTCAGGCTCGTCGTGGAGACGGTCCGTGCGCTCGACGCGAAGACGGTCGCGGGTCTCGCGTAGCGACAGAGGAGGAAGAGCCGGGATGGCACTGACGATCTACAACGAGTACACGAAGAAGAAGGAGGAGTTCACAACGGTCCGGGAGGGCAGGGTCGGCATCTATTTCTGCGGGATGACCGTCCAGGACGAGCCGCACATGGGGCACATGCTCGCGTTCGTCGCCGGCGACATGATCCGCCGCTATCTCGCGTGGAAGGGATACGACGTCACCTACGTCCAGAACTTCACCGACGTCGACGACAAGATCATCGCCAGGGCCAACGACGAGGGGGTCGAGTTCGGCGAGGTCGCCGGCCGCAACATCGAGAAGTACTTCCGGGCCGCCGAGACGCTCAACATCCTGCCCGCCGACGTCTATCCGAAGGCGACCGAGCACATCGGGGACATCATCTCCTTCGTCGAACGTCTCATCGACAAGGGCTGCGCCTATGCCTCCGGCGGCGACGTCTACTACCGCGTCCGCACGTTCGGCGGCTACGGCAAGCTCTCCGGCAGGCGGATCGACGAGCTCCGGGTCGGCGCCCGCATCGAGGCGGGCGAGGGCAAGGAGGACCCGCTCGACTTCACCCTCTGGAAGGGGGCGAAGCCCGGCGAGCCGGCGTGGGATTCCCCCTGGGGCCGGGGCCGCCCCGGTTGGCACATCGAGTGCTCGGTGATGTCGACGAAGTACCTCGGCGACACCCTCGACATGCACGGCGGGGGGCTCGATCTCATCTTTCCCCATCACGAGAACGAGATCGCCCAGAGCGAGGCGGCCACCGGCAGCCCCTTCGTCCGCTACTGGATGCACAACGGGCTTCTCAACCTCAAGGGCGAGAAGATGTCGAAATCGACGGGGCACTTCTTCTCGATCGCGGACATCACGAAGGAGTTTTCCGGCGAGGTGGTGCGGTTCTATCTCCTCTCCACGCACTTCCGGTCGAACGCCGAGTTCAGCCGCGAGCGCCTCGAGGAGGCGGCGGCCGGCCTCGACCGGATCCGCAACGTCTGCCGCTGGCTCGACGAGAGCCGCCGCGCGCTCGACGGCGGCGCCGCCCCGGCGCGGTCAACGGAGACGGAGAAACTCGCCGCCCTCGCCGGCGAGGTGAAAAACCGCTTCGAGGAGGCGATGGACGACGACTTCAACAGCGCCGAGGCGATCGGCCACGTCTTCCGGCTCGTCCGCGAGCTCAACCGCTTCCGCGGCGAGGGCGCGCTCCTCGCCGACCGCGGGGCGATCGACGAGCTCCTCGGGGCGATGACGGTCTTCGACCGCATCCTTGGCCTCTTCCGGGGTGGCCTGCCGGCGGCCGGGGCCGAGATCCCCGGCGAGGTCGCCCAACTCGCCGAGGAGCGCGTGGCCGCGCGCGCCGCGAAGAACTGGGCGGAGGCCGACCGGCTCCGCGACGAGATCGCCGCCCTCGGCTGGATTGTCGAGGACCGCCCGGACGGGTACGCCCTCAAGCCCGGGGAGTAACGGCCATGGCGGCGAAGCGTCCGCTCGACGACTACCGCGGCAAACGCGATTTCAATCGCACCCCCGAGCCGGCGGACGAGGCGGGCGGCAACACCGCCGGCGGTTTCCGGTTCGTCGTGCAGAAGCACGACGCCCGCAATCTCCACTACGATTTCCGCATCGAGATCGACGGCGTCCTCGCCTCGTGGGCCGTTCCGAAGGGTCCGTCCCTTTCGACGCGCGAGCGCAGGCTCGCCGTGCCCACCGAGGACCACCCGCTCTCCTACGCCGAATTCGAGGGAATCATCCCCGAGGGGGAGTACGGCGGCGGGACGGTCATGGTGTGGGACACGGGCACCTATCGCAACCTCCGCGCGGAGAAGGAGGAGGGGGGCGCCACGATGGCAGCGTCGCGCGAGGAGGGGATGATCGAGATCTTTCTCGAAGGGCGCAAGCTCCGCGGCGGGTTCGCCCTGATCCGCACGGGGGCGGGCCCGAAAACCCGCTGGCTGCTCGTGAAGAAGCGGGACGGGTTCGAGAGCGACCGCGATATCCTCGCCGATGAGCCCCGCTCGGCCCTCACGGGGCGGTTGCTCGCGGAGATCGCCGCCGGGGAACCGGAAACCCCATGACCGGCTGATCCACGGATGTCGAGGGAACGCTATGCGCCGCCGGCGCTCCGCGATCGCGAGAGGAGCCTGCCGACGGGCACGAGCATGAGCCAGAGCAGCAGCGGAACGAAGAGATTCATCGTCAGCATGAAGAACTCCGTGCCCGTCCAGAGCCTCTCGCTCCCGCGGTAGGCGCTCAGGAAGGCCAGGAAGACGACGATGCTGTTCAGGGCGGTGAGGATGACGAGACCGATCGCCGCCGCCCCGAGGCGCCGCCGCCACGCCAGGGCCGGCACGGCGAGCACCAGGGAGAGGAAGACGACCGGGTTCAGCGAGATCTCCTCGGTGATCCGCATCGCCCGATCCATCACGATCCGGTGGCCGAAGAGGGCGAGAAGCGGACGCGCCCCCTGCGCGACGAGTCGCATGTAGAGCCCCCCGAGCAGGTAGTGTTGCACGAGGAAGAGCGCGGTGGCCGCCGCCACGATCCTGGCGACGAAGACGAGGCCGCCGGCGAGACGGGTCCCGGGCAGCTGCGGCCTGAACCTGCCCACGATCCTGCCCATCCACAGCGCGACCAGCCCCAGCATGAATATGAAGAAGACCACCTGCCACAGGTACCCGTGGACGAGGTCGAAGAGTTCGCGCCGGTGGAAGAGCACAAGCGCGACGACGACCATGCGGACGAAGTTGAGGAGGTGGATGGCCGGCAACCCGACGAGGATGCCGACGATCTTCTCCCATGCGCGCGCGGGATACGCGCCCACGATCGAGAGGAAGATGATCGACGTGTACACGCCCGTACACTCGGCGATGACGACGAGGTTCTCGCCGCCGTGGGCCGTGTAGAAGAGGAAGGACGAGCCGGCGAGCTTGAAGGAGTACCCGAAGCGCGCGAGGAACCAGGCGAGCTCGCGGGCGACGATCTCCTGCATCCCGACGAGGAGGCCGGGCGCGCGACGGGTCAAAAAATAGGAAAGAAGCCAGATGATGAAGAAGAGGATGAGGAACCGGATGAATTCCCCGCGGAATCCGCCCGCCGTCTCTACCGCTCCGCGATCAACTTCTGGCTTCTTTCCGTGGCCCAACGAATGTCTTTCGGTTACCCGTCACGAGACGGGTCGCGATCGTTCCGGATCGTTACGCCCTGTTGATGGCGTGCTTCCGCATGAACACGGCCGCCGCGAGGATCATGGCGAGCACCAGGATCGTCACGACCGGCGTGGTGAACAGCGGAACCG